>NZ_QQNA01000082.1:0-22669 GCF_003346515.1 Streptomyces corynorhini | reverse complement strand
CGCGCGGCTGAGCTGAGCCGCCCCGGGAGGCAGGGCCGCCCGGGGCGGCAAGCGTCGCGCACCGTAGTCGCTCCGTACCGAAAAGCATGGTTACGCCGCACCGATCCCCAGTCGTGACTGAATCTCCCCCAGGATGTGACCTATGCCCGGGGGAGATTCGTTTGCCCAGGTCAGAACCGCGCGCGAAGCAAACATAAGGCCCAAAGACCTGTCCATTTGGTGACGTAATGCACTGACGACGGGCACGGGCCCACGACAAGCTGAGGTAGGAAGTCGGGGGTATCGATCGGAATCGGGAGTAGTCAGTGAGCGCCATGTCTCTTGCCCTGCTGCTGACCACGGCCACCGCCACGGCCGTGGGTGTCGCTGCCCTGCACGCCGCTCATGTGCTGCGCCGACAGGTCAGCGCCCTGCGCCGCGAACTGGCGGCGGACCGACCGGGCGGCTTCTCGGCGTCCGTACCGCAGGCCAGAAGCGCGATGCACCCCACCCAGACGCAGGCCATCAGGACCGCCGTGGCCGAGGCGCTGGCCGAGGAGCGGGAACGCGAGCTGGCCGAGGCGCGCGCCTTCTGGGCCGCGCAGGAGGCCAGGGACGCGGCCGACGCCCCGTCGATGCTGGGCGGCCTGGCCGGGCTGGGCACCGAGGAGGCGCCCTTCTACGTGCCGCGCCAGGCGGACTTCGCCGGTCTGGAGGCCATGCGCCTCGACGGCGCCGACGTGACCGGCGAGACCGACGCGCTGGAATCCCTCGAAGCGCTCGACGACTTCACCGACTTCACCGATTTCGCGGACTACCCGGAGCTGACCGAGGTCAGCGAGGTGAGCGGGGCGGTCGAGGCGGCGGAGTTCGCCGAGGACTCCCCCGAGCTGGCCGCCGCCCGTCGCCGGCACCCCTCGCACCCGGACTTCGTCCCGGTCAGGACGCCCGTCGTCACCGACCACGAGCGGACCGTCGCGCGGCTGGAGGAGCTGGCCGAGACCCGGACGGCGCTCGCGGACGTACGGCCGGGACCGCTGGGCACCCTCGACGTCTACGTCTTCGCGGACGGCACGACGCTCTGTATGACGCCGGGTCACCGCGAGACCGCCGAGCGGCTCGCCGACGCGCTGCGGGCCGGTGAGACCCCGTTCCTGCTGGGCGGGTCCGGTGTCTCCGGCGCCTACGCGCTGACCTTCGCCTGCGGCGACGACGCCACCGGCGGCGGCGGCGAGAGCGCGGACGGCGCCGAGCACGTCTACATCCTCGCGGACCGCGTCATAGCCTCTCTGTAGCCGTCGGCCGCGCCGCGGCTCACAGCCCGGCGGCGGCGACCGTCCGCCCGACCAGCCTCACGGCCTCGTCCAGTTCGGCTTCGGACGGGGCCGTTCGCCATGCCTCGACCAGGTCGGCCGCCGCGACGGTGAGCTGGTCCGCGACCGCGAAGACACCCGCGTCCGGCATGATCCGCGGCTGTCCCCCGGCCTCTTCGAGCCGCTGCGCCCGTACGGACAGCTCTCTGGCCAGCTCCAGCGCGGCAGCGGCGGCGCCGCGCTGGAGGCGGCTCTGCGGGGCGCCGCGCAGCCGGTCGGCGAATCGGTCCGTGGCGGCCGTCAGCGGCGTCGTATCGAGCACGTGGCCGACCCTACGCGCCCGCCCCGCCGCCCGCGACGGCCGGCAGGTCCTGCCGAGGGCCGGACGCGCGGGCAACCGGCCCGGCCGAAGGAGACCGGCCGACGAAGAAGGGGTCCGCGGGCAACAGCCCGCGGACCCCTTCGGCGTTCGCGTCAGTGACGCGCCGTCCTTCGCACCGCCAGAACCTAGTCGTTGCCCGACAGGATCGAGAACAGCCGCAGCATCTCCATGTAGATCCACACCAGGGTCACGGTGAGACCGAAGGCCGCGAGCCAGGACTCCTCGCGCGGCGCGCCGTAGGCGACGCCGTCCTCGACCTGCTTGAAGTCGAGCGCCAGGAAGCAGGCGCCCAGGATGATCCCGATGACGCCGAAGAGGATGCCGAGACCGCCGCTGCGGAAGCCGAGGCCGTCACCGCCGCCGAAGACGCTGAAGAGCATGTTGGCGACCATCAGGAGCATGAAGCCCATGGCGGCGGCCATCACGAAGCCCTGGAAGCGCTGCGTGACGCGGATCCAGCGCATCTTGTACGCGAAGAGGACACCGGCGAAGACCGCCATGGTGCCCATGACCGCCTGGATGACCACGCCGGGCGCGACGTAGGTGCTCACCACGTTGCTGATGACGCCGAGGAAGACACCCTCGAAGGCGGCGTACGACAGGATCAGCGCCGGGGCCGGCTTGCGCTTGAACGCCTGGATCATCGACAGGACGAACGCCACGAGCACCGCGCCGATCGCGATGCCGTACGACTTGCCGAGGTTGGCCTGGTCCACCGGCAGGAGGACCCAGGACAGGACGGCGGTCAGGACGACCGTGCCGAGCGTCATCGCGGTGCGGGTCACGACGTCGTCGATCGTCATGACGCCGGGGCCCGCGGGCGCCTGCGGACCGGCACCGAACTGGGTGCCCTGCTGCGGCGCGTACGGGTTGGTCGCGTAGGGGTTGGTTCCAACGGCGGCGCCCCCGGCCTGCGGCGCCGCGTTGAAGCCCGCGTGGCCGTTGTCGCGGCTGAAGCCCCGTCGCGAGAAGACCGGGTTACTGCTCCTCATCTCACTCCTCCATGGCCACCCAGCGCGGCCTTGCGTCAAGAGTAATGGGAGAGCAAAGCGTACGCCCTAGTGCTCGGGGAGGATCTTTCGTCAATCGTGACATCGCGCGCGGCCTCCCGCGTCGCGCGGGAGTGCTTCATGTCACATCCTCGAAACCGGCCTTCGCACCGGGGGAGACGCCGATGCCGGCCGGTGATGTGCCCGGAGCCGGACTTGAACCGGCACGCCCCCGAGGGGCAGCGAGGTTTAAGCTCGCCGTGTCTGCATTCCACCATCCGGGCACGGCGCGCGACGCCGCGTTGGCACAGGAGCCTATCGGGACACACCACTCGAACAGCCGAGTGACTACCCGATGTTGTCTTATTTTATTGACGTCTGAGGGTGCGTCAGGACACGTACCGGCCCATCCGCACATGCCGGGCGCGGATGGGCATCTCGTAACGAGGCTCCCAGGAATGACGAAAAGTCGCCGCCCGGTCACGCAATCGGCATGGGATCGCGGCCGTCTCAGGGGTCATGTCATACCCGAGGAGGAGAGATCGGCCCGGCGGTCAGACCCAAGAGGGCCCCGGGAACGGGCACGGGGAGGGACGACCCGGCGGCGTGCGGACGGAACGATGAGGTCGTCCCCGAAGCGAGCCCGTCCGACAGGAGATCCCCCCGTGACGACCACCCCGATCGCCCACCGCGCCACCGCGGTCGCCGCCCACGCTCACGAGCTGTCGAAGGTCTACGGCGTGGGTGAGACCCAGGTGGTCGCACTCGACAAGGTGACCGTGGACTTCCGGCAGGGCGAGTTCACCGCGATCATGGGCCCGTCCGGGTCGGGCAAGTCGACCCTCATGCACTGCGTGGCCGGTCTCGACAGCTTCAGCTCGGGTTCCGTACGGATAGGCGAGACCGAGCTGTCGACGCTGAAGGACAAGCACCTCACGCAGTTGCGCCGGGACAAGATCGGCTTCATCTTCCAGGCGTTCAACCTGCTGCCGACCCTGACGGCGCTGGAGAACATCACCCTCCCGATGGACATCGCGGGCCGCAAGCCGGACAAGCAGTGGCTGGACCAGGTGATCAGCATGATCGGCCTGGCGGACCGGCTCGGCCACCGGCCCACCCAGCTCTCCGGCGGCCAGCAGCAGCGCGTCGCGGTGGCGCGCGCGCTCGCCTCCCAGCCCGAGATCATCTTCGGTGACGAGCCCACCGGGAACCTCGACTCGCGCTCCGGCGCGGAGGTGCTGGGCTTCCTGCGGAACTCTGTTCGAGAGCTGGGGCAGACCGTCGTCATGGTGACGCACGACGCCGTGGCCGCCTCGTACGCGAACCGGGTGATCTTCCTCGCCGACGGCCGGATCGTCGACGAGATCCTCAACCCCACCGCCGACGCCGTGTTCGACCGGATGAAGGCGTTCGACGCCAAGGGCCGCACCAGCTGACGCACCGCCGGTTCCGACGCTCCGTCAACCCGGGTGGTGGCATCTCCGCTCCCCGGCCCTGCCCACCTGTCCCGGTCCCCCACCTCACCAGGAATCCCACCATGTTCCGTACCGCCCTGCGCAATGTGCTCTCGCACAAGGCCAGGCTGCTGATGACCGTGCTCGCCGTCATGCTCGGCGTCGCCTTCGTCTCCGGCACCCTGATATTCACCGACACCCTGGGCAACGCCTTCCACAACCAGAGCGCCAAGAGCTACAAGGACGTCGCCGTCGGCGCCCGTGTCTGGGACACCCGCGACGACGAGAGCGACTCGGAGTCGGACGCGGACAAGGGGACCCCCGGCGTCGACCAGAAGACCGTCGACCGGATCGGGGAGCTGACCGGCGTCGCCTCCGTCACCAGCCGGGTCAGCGGCTTCGCCGGGGTCGGCGACCCCGACGGCAAGCTGATCGGCAACGGCTGGTCCAACACGGGTGGCAACTTCACGCCCGGCAAGGACGGCAAGGACCCGGCCTACGACTTCACCGAGGGCGCGGGCCCGACCGAGGCCGGTCAGGTCGCCCTCGACAAGGACACCGCCGCCCGGGGCAAGTACAAGGTCGGCGAGACGGTACGCGTGGCCACCAACGGGCCGGTGAAGGAGTACACCCTCAGCGGGATCTTCACCACCGAGGACGGCGCGGTCAACGCGGGCGGCAGCCTGGTGCTGTTCGACACGGACGTCGCCCAGAAGCTCTACCTGGAGCCCGGCTACTTCAGCGAGCTGTCCGTCACCGCCGAGGCGGGCGCCTCGCACGACGAGATCCGCGCCCAGGTGGTGAAGCTCCTCCCCGAGGACTCCGACGTGGCGACGGGCGAGCAGCTCGCCGAGGACCAGGCCAGGGACATCGAGAACGGCCTGTCCAGCCTCAACCAGATGCTGCTGGCCTTCGCGGGCATCGCGCTGTTCGTCGGGGTCTTCCTGATCTCCAACACCTTCACCATGCTGGTCGCCCAGCGCACCAAGGAACTGGCGCTGCTGCGCGCCGTCGGCGCCTCCCGCCGCCAGATCAAGCGCTCGGTGCTGATCGAGGCCGGAGTGGTCGGCGTGGTCGCCTCCGTGGTCGGCTTCCTCATCGGTCTCGGGCTGGCGATCGGGCTGCGGTCCGCGATGGGGCTGCTGGACGCCAAGGTCCCCGCGGGCCCGCTGGTCGTCTCGCCCACGGCGGTCGTCGCGGCGTTCGCCGTCGGTGTGCTGATCACCGTCCTGGCCGCCTGGCTGCCCGCCCGCAAGGCCGCGAAGATCCCGCCGGTGGCGGCGATGGGCAGCGCGCACCTGCCGTCCACCACCAGGTCGCTGATCGTCCGCAACTCCATCGGCGGCCTGCTGGCCCTGATCGGCTCGGCGGTGATCGTGCTCGGCGCGGCGGCCGACAAGGACGGCGGGTACATCATCGGCGGCGGCGCGTTCCTGACGATGATCGCCGTCATCGTGCTGATCCCGCTGCTGTCGCGCCCCGTCATCGCGCTCGTACGGCCGCTGCTCAGCTCGGTCTTCGGGGTCTCCGGCAAGCTGGCCAGCCTGAACGCCGCGCGCAATCCGCGGCGCACCGGAGCCACCGCCTCCGCGCTGGCCATCGGGCTCACCCTGGTCACCACGCTCACGGTCGTCGGCATCACGGTCGGCACCGCCATCGACAAGTCGACGTCGGACAACATCAGGGCCGACTACCAGGTGTCGATGGCGGGCTTCGACTCCATCGACCCGTCGGCGGTGGACGCGCTGCGGAAGGCGCCCGGCGTGTCCGCGCTCTCGCCGCGGCAGATGGCCTCGTTCGAGACCGGCGACGACTACCGGAACGCCACCGCGCTCGCCCCCGCCGAGCTGGAGAAGCTCTTCAACATCACGACCGTCTCGGGCTCCCTCTCCTCGATGACGAAGGACGCGAACACGATCGCGATCAGCGAGGAGATCGCCAAGTCGGAGGGGTGGAAGCCCGGCGACACGGTCCCCGCGAAGTTCGGCGACGGCAAGAAGGAGGAGCTGAAGGTCGGCGCCGTCATCCAGAAGGTCGACTTCCTGGGCGAACTGCTCACCTCCACCGAGCTGGCCGACCGGCACCAGGCCAAGCCGTACATCACCGAGATCTGGGTGAAGATGGCCGGCGGCGAGAGCACGGCGAACGAACAGGCTCTCGTGGACGCGCTGGGCAAGAACCCGGCGATCAGCATCAAGGACATGGAAGGCATCAAGAACGAGTTCAGCGGCATCATCAACACGATGCTGAACATCCTGTACGCCCTGCTGGGGATGGCCCTGATCATCGCGGTCCTGGGCGTCGTCAACACGCTGGCGATGTCCGTCTTCGAACGGCAGCAGGAGATCGGCATGCTGCGCGCGATCGGCCTCGACCGCACCAAGGTCAAGCGGATGATCCGGCTGGAGGCCGTGGTGATCTCGGTCTTCGGCGCGCTGATCGGGGTGGGGCTCGGCACCTTCCTGGGCTGGGCGATCGGCGAGACCATCAAGGGCAGCATCCCGAACTACGCGCTGGTCATCCCGTGGGACCGGATCGCGGTCTTCATGGCGCTGGCCGCGGTGGTGGGCATGCTCGCCGCGCTCTGGCCGGCCCGCAGCGCGGCGCGGCTGAACATGCTGACGGCCATCAAGACCGAATAAGAGGCCGCGCGGATAGGTGGGGTGGAGGAAGGAGCGGGGTGAGGGGCAAGCATGGCAAGGCGGAGGAGGGAGGCGACGCGGAGGGGGCACCTCCCACGCCCTTAAGGCAGTGGGGGAGTCGTGGACCGACGACAACGCCGCCAGGCGCCGCCCATCGCCCCGCGACGCCGCCCCACCTATCCGCGCGGCCTCTAAGCACCGGCGGACGACGTACGGGCCGGGCCCGGGGAGAGCCGCTCCCCGGGCCCGGCCCCTTTTCCGTCAGCGCCCACGGGCCGTCAGGCGGCGCCCCACTGCCGTGCCCGCAGGGGCAGCCCCGACGCGCCGCTCTCGGGGGTCTTCACGGCGAGGATCTGGTTCACACCGATCCGGTTGCGCTCGAAGGAGAGCGCGGAGGCCGCCATGTAGAGCCGCCAGACGCGGGCGCGCCCGGCGGAGGTGGCCCGTACGGCCTCGGTCCAGTGCTCCTCCAGGTTCCGTACCCAGCGGCGCAGGGTCAGGGCGTAGTGCTCCCTGATCGACTCGACGTCCCGCGCCTCGAAGCCCGCTTCCTCCAGGGTGGCGAGGGTGCGGCCGAGCGGCGCCAGCTCGCCGTCGGGGAAGACGTACGCGTCGATGAACGCGTCGACGTGGTACGCGCCCTCGTCCCTCTCCGGCCGCCGGGCGATCTGGTGGTTGAGCAGCCGGCCGCCCGGTTTCAGGAGGCTGTAGAGGTCGTCGGCGTACTCGCGGTACCGCACGGAGCCGACGTGCTCGGCCATACCGATGGACGAGATCGCGTCGTACGGACCGTCCCTGACGTCCCGGTAGTCCTGGACGCGGATCTCGATCCGGTCGGTGAGCCCCTCCTCCGCGATGCGTTTGCGGGCGAAGGCGGCCTGCTCGCGGGAGAGGGTGACGCCGGTGACCCGGGCGCCGTACTCGCGGGCGGCGTGCATGGCCATGGAACCCCATCCGCAGCCCACGTCCAGGAGCCGGTCGCCCTCCTGGAGAGCGAGCTTGCGGCAGATCAGATCGAGCTTGTCGCGCTGTGCGTCTTCGAGTCCGTGCCCCGTGCCGGAGGTGTCCCTGGCGGCGTCCGCGTCCCAGTAGGCGCACGAATAGACCATGGACGGGCCGAGGACCAGCTCGTAGAAGTCGTTGCCCACGTCGTAGTGGTGGCTGATGGCCGCCTTGTCGCGGCGCTTGGTGTGCAGGGCGCCGGTGCGGCGGCGGATCTCCTCCGCGGGCGGGGCGGGCGGCGGCAGGGCCCCCACGATCCGGACCAGTCCCTTGGCGGCAGCGCGCATCCGGGGGTCGAGTACGGGGTGGACCGTGTCCTTCGCCTCGGCGCCGCGCTCCCAGATGAGTCCGGCGAGGTGTTCGAGTGCGGCGTACAGATCGCCCTCGACGTCGATCTCGCCGGCCACCCAGGCCCGCGCGAGACCCAGTTCGCCGGGCTTCCACAGGAGTCGGCGCAGGGCGCGGCGGTTACGGATGATCAGGGTCGGGGCGTCCGGGGGGCCTGATTCACTGCCGTCCCAGGCGCGGATACGGATCGGGAGCGGCGCCCCCAGCAACTCTTCGGCGAGAGTGGTGAGCCGCAGCGCGGCGTCGGCCATGGCGTTGTACCTCCGTGGTGGTCGGATCCCGACGTGCTCAACACCACGTAAACACCGGAGGCGGGCCGATGCAGTCCCGACGGCGCGCAATGGACAGGCAAAATACCTGTGCCTACCACGTACTTTCGTACGGTACGGGTGGCTACGCGCGGCGTGCCGCCGGTCCGCGCGGGGCGCGCGGCGCGGCGTGCCGCCGGTCCGCGCGGGGCGCGCGAAAGGGCCGCCCGCACCACGGATGGCGGGCGGCCCTTTCGGAGCCGCGGGTACTGCGGGTACCGCGGAGTGTCTGGCGGGCGCTCAGCCGGCCTTGGCCTTCTCCGGCTCCGCGGAGGCGGCGGCCGGGGCCGGCTTCGCGGCCTCGTAGAACTCCTCGCGCGGCGTCTCCATGGCGCCGAGCGAGACGACCTCGCGCTTGAGGAACATGGCGAGCGTCCAGTCGGCGAAGACCCGGATCTTGCGGTTCCAGGTCGGCATGGCCATGCCGTGGTAGCCGCGGTGCATGTACCAGGCGAGCCGGCCCTTGACCTTGATCTTCATCTTGCCCATGACGATCATGGCGACGCCCTTGTGGACGCCGAGACCGGCGACCGCGCCCTTGTTGGCGTGGCTGTACTCGGCCTGCGGGAAGCCGCGCATCCCGGAGATCACGTTGTCGCCGAGGACCTTCGCCTGCCGCAGCGCGTGCTGGGCGTTGGGCGGGCACCAGGCGTTCGGGTTGCCGGCCTTGCGGCCGACGACGTCCGGGACCTGGGCGTTGTCGCCCGCGGCCCAGACGTAGTCGGTGCCCTGCACCTGGAGCTTCTCGTTGGTGTCGACGTGACCGCGCGGGCCCAGCGGGAGGCCGTAGCGGGCGAGCGCCGGGTTGGGCTTGACGCCGGCGGTCCACACGATGGTGTGGGAGTCGACCTCCAGACCGTTGTTGAGGACCACGTGGCCGTCCACGCAGGAGTCCATGCCGGTCTTGAGGTAGATCTCGATGCCGCGGCTCTCGAGGTGCTCCTTGCCCCAGGCGCCCAGCTTCGGGCCCACCTCGGGAAGGATCTTGTCGGCGACGTCGACGAGCACGAAGCGCATGTCCTCGCGCTTCACGTTCGTGTAGTACTTGGCGGCGTCCCGCGCCAGGTCCTCGACCTCACCGATGGTCTCCGCACCGGCGAAGCCACCACCCACGAAGACGAAGGTCAGCGCCTTGCGGCGGACTTCCTCGTCGGTCGTGGAGTCGGCCTTGTCCAGCTGCTCCAGTACGTGGTTGCGCAGCCCGATGGCCTCCTCGATGCCCTTCATGCCGATGCCCTGCTCGGCGAGGCCGGGGATCGGGAAGGTGCGGGAGACCGCGCCGAGCGCGACGACCAGGTAGTCGAAGGGCAGCTCGTAGGTCTCGCCGACGAGCGGCGCGACCGTGGCGACCTTGCGGTCCTGGTCGATGGTCGTGACCCGGCCGGTGAGCACCTCGGCCTTGGGCAGCACGCGTCGCAGCGGTACGACGACATGCCGAGGCGAGATGCTGCCGGCGGCGGCTTCGGGGAGGAAGGGCTGGTACGTCATGTACGAGCGGGGGTCGACGACCGTGACGGTCGCCTCCCCGTAGCGCATCTTCTTCAGAATGCGACGAGCTGCGTACAGGCCTACGTACCCACCGCCTACAACGAGGATCCTGGGACGCTCCGTGGTGCTCATGCCATCGAGTATCCACCTCGCCCCGGGGGGGTGCTCGTGAGCCCCTTCACAAGGACTGGACGCCCCCGTGCTACACTCCGCGGCCCACGTGATCCAGATCGCAGTGCGGCAGGGGAACCGGACCGGGTGTCCGGACGTTGTGCACCCCTCGTGAGCTGCCCCTACGCGTCTCGCGCGGGAGGCGGCCGACCACCTTGTTCATCTCGGCGCAACACGCCCGGAACCACCCGGTATAAGGGCGCTGTGCGCTTGCGGCCCTGACAGAAGGCCCCGAACGGCGGCAGGAATACCCGGGAGTGCCGAATTCCTTGTGAAGAACTTCACGAACTTTTCCCCGGCGACCTCGGGGAGTCCCGTGAACCGGCCCCCGGAGGGCCCTGACTCCGGACCCTTCCGCAGCACATTCCAGACATGTCCACCGCGGCCGGGAGTCCTCCGAACCGTCGGAGAACTCCCGTCAGGCCGGACAACGCGGCGAGGCGCGGTGCCAGGGCTCGCGAGCCCGGCATGATCCAAACGAGAGGCCCTACGTCCCCTCGGCCGCCGACCAGGCGATCCCGTCCAGGATGTCGTGCTCGCTGACGACGACCTCCGCGGCCCCCGTGCGCTCCATGATGGCGAGCAGGATGAGGGAGCCCGCGCCGATGACGTCCACGCGGCCCGGGTGCACGACCGGGATCGCGGCGCGTTCCTTGTGGGTGGCGCCCAGCAGGCGGTCGGTGACCGCCTTGACCTGGTCGTAGGGGATCCGCGAGCGGTGGATCGCGGTGGAGTCGTACGTCGGCAGGCCGAGCGCGATCGCGGCGACCGTGGTGACGGACCCGGCCAGGCCCACCAGCGTGCGGGCCTCGCGCAGCGGGACGGTCTCCTCCGCGAGGTCGAGGGCGGCCTCGATGTCGGCCCGTATGGCGGCGATCCGCTCCGGGGTGGGCGGGTCGCAGGCCACCCCGTCCCGGACGAGATGGCGCTCGGTCAGCCGTACGCAGCCGATGTCCACCGAGCGCGCCGCGCGCACCCGGTCGTCGCCGACGACGAACTCCGTGGAGCCGCCGCCGATGTCCACGACCAGCCGGCTGTCGCCTCCCGGCAGCTCCCTGGTGGCGCCGGTGAAGGAGAAGGCGGCCTCCTGGTCACCGGTGATCACCTCGGGCTCGACGCCCAGGATCTCCACGACGCCGCGCACGAAGTCGTCGCGGTTCGCCGCGTCGCGCGTGGCGGAGGTGGCGACGAAGCGGATCCGTCGCGCGCCGTGCTCCTCGATGACGGCGGCGTACTCCCGGCAGGCGGCGAAGGCGCGCTCCAGCGCCTCCGGGGCGAACCGCCCCGTCCTGTCCACGCCCTGGCCGAGCCGGACGATCGTCATCCGCCGGTCCAGGTCGGTCAGTTCGCCCGGCGTTCCCGCGCCGGAGGCGCCGTCGGACGCCGTCACGTCGGCGACCAGGAGACGGATCGAGTTCGTGCCACAGTCGACGGCGGCGACCCTCGTCATGCCGTACCCCTCTCGGTCTGCGGGCCGGTCACGGCCGCGCACGGGCTCACGCACGGGCCCTTCGCCCACCACTCGGGCAGCAGCGCGAGCGTCTCGTCGCCCAACGGGTTCACCCCGGGGCCCGCCGCCAGCGAGTGGCCGACCAGGACGTGCAGGCACTTCACCCGGTCCGGCATGCCGCCCGCGCTCGGGAAGCCCGCCAGCACCTCGATGGCGTCGCGCCGGGCGAGATAGTCCTCGTGCGCGGCGCGGTAGGCGGCGGCCAGTTCGGGATCGGTGGCCAGCCGCTCGGTCATCTCCCGCATGACGCCGTTGGCCTCCAGCGTGCCGATCGCCGAGGCCGCGCGCGGGCAGGTGAGGTAGTACGTGGTCGGGAAGGGGGTGCCGTCGGGGAGCCGGGGGGCGGTCTCCACGACATCCGGCTGTCCGCACGGGCAGCGGTGCGCGATGGCGCGCAGTCCGCGCGGGGGGCGGCCGAGCTGTTCCTTGAACGCCGCGACGTCCGCGTCGGTGGGCTCGGTGCGTTCGGTCTGCGGAGGGGGCGTGTCCATGCCTGCCTTGTTCTGAAAGTTCTGCGGTCGTGGTGTACGTACGGAGCCCGGCGGCCCCGGGGCTACCTGTCCGGTCGGTCCGCGTTGTCCACGCCGTCCATGACGTTCGAGTACCAGGGCCGGTCGGCCGCCTCCTGGTCCTCGCGCCGCTCCTTCGCGGTCTCCGGGTCGATCACGGTGTAACCCGTCTCACCCGGCATCAGATAGTGGAGATGCTCGCGGGCCAGCCGCCGGATGTACGCGTCGTCCTTGAGCCGCGCCTTCTCGTCGCGCAACTCCTCGACCCGGAGCTTCGCCTCCCGGGCCAGCCGTTCCTGGTCGGCGATCTCGTTGCGCTGCGACACGTACTGCCGCATCGGATACGCGAGCGCCACCACGAGCGTGCAGACCACGAGGGCGAGGAAGGCCGCGCGCCCGGTGAGCCGGGAGCGGCGGTCCTGCCTGCGGTTCTGCGAGCGGTAGACACGGGCGGCGGTCTGCTCGCCGAGCAGCCGCAGCCTGGTAGCGGTGGAGAACCGGTCCCGGTTCCCGGCCATCGCTCGCCTCCCCTGTCACGTGCGTACGTCCCCGGACACGGTACGGGACCGCGGCCGGGGACGCAGGGACGACGGGCGGTGGGCCGCCGCCCTCTCGTACGGGTCGCTCCGCGCACCTCTTGGTAGTTCGCGGAGCGCGTCCTCTTGATCAGTAGTTCGCGGAGCGCGTCCTCTTGATCGGTCGTTCACGGAACGTGTCCGCCTGGTCGTTCGCGGAGCGCGTCCTCTTAATCGTTCGCAGAGCGCATCCTCTTAATCGTTCGCGGAGCGAAACCTCGGGAACGCGCTGCGGCCCGCGTACACCGCCGCGTCGTCGAGGATCTCCTCGATGCGCAGCAGCTGGTTGTACTTGGCGACGCGGTCCGAGCGGGCCGGGGCGCCGGTCTTGATCTGGCCGCAGTTCACGGCGACGGCGAGGTCGGCGATGGTGACGTCCTCGGTCTCGCCCGAGCGGTGGGACATCATGCACTTGAAGCCGTTGCGCTGGGCCAGCTCGACGGCGTCCAGGGTCTCGGTCAGCGAACCGATCTGGTTGACCTTGACGAGCAGGGCGTTGGCGGAGCCCTCCTCGATGCCGCGCGCGAGGCGCTCCGGGTTGGTGACGAAGAGGTCGTCGCCGACGATCTGGACCTTGGAGCCCAGCTTGTCGGTGATGACCTTCCAGCCGGCCCAGTCGTCCTCGAAGAGCGGGTCCTCGATGGAGACGAGCGGGTAGGCGTCGACCAGCTCCTCGTAGTACTCGGTCATCTCGGCGGCCGAGCGCGACTTGCCCTCGAACTCGTAGACGCCGTCCTTGTAGAACTCGGACGCGGCGACGTCGAGCGCGAGCGCGATGTCGCGGCCGGGGACGTAACCGGCCTCCTTGACCGCTTCGAGGATGAGGTCGAGCGCGGCGCGGTTGGACTCCAGGTTCGGCGCGAAGCCGCCCTCGTCGCCGAGGCCGGTGGACAGGCCCTTCTGCTTCAGGACCTTCTTGAGGGTGTGGTAGACCTCGGCACCCCAGCGCAGCGCCTCGGAGAAGGACTCCGCGCCGATCGGGGCGATCATGAATTCCTGGATGTCCACGTTGGAGTCGGCGTGCGAGCCGCCGTTCAGGATGTTCATCATCGGAACGGGCAGCAGGTGCGCGTTCGGGCCGCCGAGGTAGCGGAAGAGCGGGAGGTCCGAGGCTTCCGAGGCGGCGTGCGCGACGGCGAGCGAGACACCGAGGATGGCGTTCGCGCCGAGCGAGCCCTTGTTCTCGGTGGCGTCCAGGTCGATCATCGCCTGGTCGATGAGGCGCTGCTCGGTGGCGTCGTACCCGACCAGCTCGGGGCCGAGCTGCTCGATGACGGCGAGGACGGCCTTCTCGACACCCTTGCCCAGGTAGCGGCTGGCGTCTCCGTCGCGGAGTTCGACGGCCTCGAACGCACCGGTGGAGGCACCGGAGGGGACAGCAGCACGACCGGTGCTGCCGTCGTCGAGGCCGACCTCGACCTCGACCGTGGGGTTGCCTCGGGAGTCGAGGATTTCCCGGGCTACGACGACGTCGATGGACGGCACGAGCATCTCCTTCTGGGATGTGACGCGTGGGCGCAAGGTCTCAGTGGCCTTGCGCCATGAGCCTAACCGGCCCGGGATGATCGGTCGGCCCGAGGCTGCCCCCTATCACCCTGTACCGACCGGTAACACCGGAAGGCCGGGTCGCGACGGCGCAGACCCCGGCCCGGCGCGTACGGGGGTGAACGCGCCGGGCCGGGGAGAACGGGGGTGGTGCGCCCGAGCCGCGCGGGGCGGCCCGGGAGAGGGTCAGCTCAGGTGGAGCCGCTGGCCCGGGTAGATGACGTCGGCGTCGTCGACGATGTCCTTGTTGAGGTCGAAGACCTTCTTCCAGCCACCCTTGACCTGGTGGGCCGTGGCGATCTTGGAGAGGGTGTCGCCGGACTTGACCTGGTACTCGCCGTCACCCTTCTTGATCGTGGCGGGCCGGCTCTGGCCGCGTGAGGCGGGCTGGGCCTCGGCGCGGCTCGACCGCGGCTGCGCCTGCTGCTTCGGGGCGGCCTGCTGCTTGGGGGCCGACTGCTGCTTGGGGGCGGACTGCTGCTTCGGGGCAGCCTGCTGCTTGGGGGCGGACTGCGTACCGGAGCCGCCGCTGTACGAGGCGCCCGAGAGGTTCACGCCGCAGCTCGGCCAGGCACCCTTGCCCTGGCCGGCCAGGACCTTCTCGGCGACGGCTATCTGGGCGGACTTGGACGCCAGGTCGGCGCGGGCGGCATAGGCGGTGCCGCCGTACGCGGCCCAGGTGGAGCTGGTGAACTGGAGGCCGCCGTAGAAGCTGTTGCCGGTGTTGATGGACCAGTTGCCGCCGGACTCGCACTGGGCGACCTGGTCCCACTCGGAGGCGGTCGCGGCGGAGGCGGAGGTGGCGCCGATCAGCGGGGCGGCGACGGCGGCACCGGTGATACCGGCGAGCGTGGCGTACCGGACGGCCTTGGACGGACGACGGTGCTTGGCCTTGCTGGAAAACAGCAGCATGGAGCATCTCCTCACCGACGCCTACGAGGTCAGCTGTCGGGTTCGGGCCAAGTGAGTTGCCCGGCCGCGTGCTCTCACACGCGGCTTCACCCCAAGCCGTCCCCGGACCGTCTCTCGACGGCCGGGACCGGCGCGAACCATTGGGTCCCCCGCTCCTGCCTTCGGCGCTTGACGCGACGACTACTCCCCCCGACCGACGGCAGGATTCGGCGTTTCGGTCGACGGGGCCCGCGGTGCGAGCGGTTCAGACCGTAATCACAGGCCCACCGGTTGTTCAAAGAAGGACATCCGGGAGGAATCACCCTTCCACCCCTGGGGGGCCATCACGTTTCCGCAGGTGGGAGCGGATCGGATCAACCGGGGGGCCAAAAGACCCCAGTTGCGGCAAAGAGACCCTTGTCTCATTTGCGCAGAAGCGGACATAAGGCGGCGAACTGCCCCTCGATCGAGGCGTTTTCGGAGCCTCGGCCACGCCTCTGGCCAGGGCGGAACGGGGCGCCGTCGGCGTCAACGGCGCCCCGTTCACCTCAGACCCAGCCCCCGGCGACCTTCTGGGCGCCGATCACGACGGAGAGGGGCTCGCCGCCCACGTCGACGGATTCACCCTGACCGGCCTCCTCACCACCCGTCACATCGGTGAGGCTGCCGCCGGCCCGGCCGGAGCCGCCGCCGCGCGAGGCACGGTCGTTCGGTTCGCGCTCCTTGCCGGAATCGGCCGAGGCGTCGGTCTCGTCGGCGGCGGCGCCCCGGTGCTTGCCCTGGGAGGGCGCGGAGGCGTCGGAGCCCGCGGAGCCGGTGGCTCCGGGCGCCGGGGCGGAGGAGGAGCCCGAGGGCGAGGGCTCGCCCGTCGCGGTGCCGCCGTGGCCGTCGTCCGAGGACGAGGAGCCGGGGGTGGCCGAGGAGCCGTCCGACTGGCCGGTGCCCTTGTCGCCCTGTCCGGAGCCGGTCACGCCGTCGACCACGCCGCCGACGACGCCCGTGATGCCCTTCGCGAGGCCGGAGACCGAGGCGCAGCTCGACCACACCGTGGTGCCCTTCGCGTCGAGCACCTTCTCGGCCACCGCGATCTGTTGCGAACGGCTCGCCAGGTCGGGGCTGGCCGCGTACTCCTCGCCACCGAAGCTGTCCCACAGCTCCTGCGTGAGCTGAAGCCCGCCCAAGAAGCCGTTGCCGAGATCGGCGCTCCAACGGCCGCCGCTCTCGCACTCGGCGACGCGGTCCCACGTGGAGGCGTCCGCCGCGCTGGCGCCGCTGGCGGCGAACAGCGGGATGGCGATCGCCGATCCGGTCACCCCCGCGGCAACGAGAAGGGCAGGGGCCTGGCGAGGCCGACGATGTTTCCCGGATCGCATGCGGTTGCCTTCCGTGTGACTGTCAGTTCGACCCGGCGGGTAAACGCTGAGCCGTCGTGAACGTAGCGGTACTCGAACGCTTGTCACAAGTCGATGCAGCGGAGATCACGCGAAAGTCACAGTCTTGACGAACCGTCAGGGAATTGCGCCGGATTGCCCTTTTCCCGGCCTCCGCGCTATCACTCGGACAATGGCGTGAACTGCACCGGAAGCGTGCGCAATCCACGCATGATGAGCCCGCCCCGCCACCGCAAATCGGCAGGATCTTCCGCAAGCCGCACGTCCGGCAGACGCGTCAGAAGGGTTGCCAGCGCGGTCTGCCCCTCCACTCTCGCGAGCGGCGCGCCGAGGCAGTAATGGATGCCGTGCCCGTAACCGAGGTGCTGATTGTCACGCCGGGCGAGATCCAGCACATCGGGCTCGGCGAAGCGTTCCGGGTCCCGGTCGGCGGCGGCGAGCACCACGAGGACCGCGTCGCCCGCCTCGACGCGCTGTCCGCCCAGGGTGAGCGGCTCGGTGGCGTACCGCCAGGTCGCCAGCTCCACCGGACCGTCGTACCGCAGGAGTTCCTCGACCCCGGTGGCGAGCAGTCCGGTCTCCCCCGCCGCCAGCGAATCCTGGAGCCGGGCCCGCTGTTCCGGATTCCGCATAAGCGTGTACATGCCATTACCGATGAGATTGACCGTCGTCTCAAATCCGGCAAACAGGATGATGAAAGCCATCGCGGCGGCCTCATTCTCCGTGAGGTGTTCGCCGTGGTCGCTCGACCGGATCAGATCGGAGATCAGGTCGTCGCCGGGATTCGCCCTTTTACGGTGGATCAGCTCGGCCAGATAACCGCGCATCCGCTTCACGGAACGCGCGACGCCGCCACGCGGCCCGCCGCCGTGGCGAATCATCATGCCGGCCCAGTCGCGAAAGTCGTCCTGGTCCTCCGCCGGTACCCCGAGGAGATCGCAGATCGCGTAGATGGGGAGCGGAAAGGCGAAATCGTGGATGAGATCCGCCTCGCCGCGTGCCGCGAACCCGTCGATCAGCCGGTCGGTCAGTTCCTGTACGCGCGGGGCGAATACGGCGACCCTGCGGGGCGTGAACGCCTTGGACACCAGTCGGCGCAGCCGGGTGTGGTCGGGCGGGTCGATGTTCAGCAGATGCGTCATCAGCTCCGCCTTGCGCTCGCCCGGGATGCCCGTCTTCCCCTTGGCGTGGTCCGACCCCGCGTGGTGGGCCGAGTCCTTGGAGAGCCGCGCGTCCGCGAGCGCCTGACGCGCGTCCCCGTACCGCGTGACGAGCCATGCCTCGACCCCGCTGGGCAACCGCGTTCTGCGCACCGGCGCGTGCTCGCGCAGCCAGGCGTAGGCCGGGTAGGGATCGGTGGCGAACTCCCAGCTGAAGAGTTCGGGGACAGGGCGGTTCTCATACGTGTCGGGCACCCTCCGACCGTAGCCGCCGGGGCGACGGGGACTACGGCCGGACCGGACGGCCGGACCGGACAGCCGGAGGGACAGCCGGACCGGACGGCCGGACCGGACGGCCGGAGGGGCGGGGCCGACGCGGGGCCGTCCCTGTCGGGTGGTGTGGTCGTACGGCGCCGCGGATATCCGGCGCCGCGGTTATCCGGTGACGCGCTCGCGCAGGGCTTCCAGTTCCCCGTACATCACGTCACCGGGGCAGTCGGTCTCCATCCAGTCGCGGTGGCCGCTGAGGGACCGGACGTCCTTCGTGACGCCGTTGACGGGGTTGACGTAGGTCAGCTCCGCCCGCGGGTCCAGGCCGTGCAGACGCGCCACCGCCGAGACCAGCCGGGTGAGCGCGTCGCGCGCCGCGTCGGTCGGCCCCTGTTCCGTCAGGTCTCCGAGCAGGGCGATACCGAGGTTCCCGGAGTTGAACCCGCCGACGTGGAAGGCGGTCACCAGGTTGCCGTCCGCGTCGTGCGCCGGAAGTCCGGCGTCGCCCGAGTAGCGCCCCTCGTAGACGGTGCCCGCCTCGTCGACGAGGAAGTGGTAGCCGATGTCGCCCCAGTCGTTGTCGATGGCGTGGAACTCGTAGATCGCCCGCACCGTGGCCGCCGGGTCGGGGTCGGCGTTGACGGTGTCCGTGTGGTGGACCGTGACCGTCTGGAAGGGGTAGTAGACCCTCGGGGAGTTCTCCGTACCGTCCGGATTCAACCGCTTGGATTCGTCGGCGCCCCAGGCCGCGCGCGACAGATAGGCGACTCCCCGCACACGGGTGGTGTCCGCCGGGACCGCGATGCCGTGCCGGGGGCCCTTCGCCGTGTCGATGGCGAGCGAGCGCAGACCGGTGGCGCCCTTGGCGGCCTTCAGCCGGTAGCCCGCCGCGCCGCCCGCGGCGACCAGCGCCGCGCCGCCGTTGGCCGGTGAGCAGCCGCCGCCGAGCGGCGTCCACTCGCCCTCGCCGCCGTCGGCCCGCCGGAGCCGGATCTGTGCGCCGTCGGCGGGGCCGTCCCACCGGACCCCGACATGGCCGATGGGGAACGCGGCCTCGACGGGCCGCTCCCCTGTGGCCGCCCGGGAGCGGGTCGCGGGGAAGGTCTCGACGCTCTCGCCGGGACCGGCCGTCACGCCGTTGTCCGCGCCGTCGGCCGTACCGTCCTTCGCGCTGTCGGCCGGGGCGGCCGAGACCATGGGGGTGACGACGGCAGCCGCCGCCACCGCTCCGGCGGCGCCCATCACACCCCGCCGGGAGAACCGGGACCTGACGCGGTGGGAGGAGGGGGACGGCGCGGAAGAAGGGGCTTCGGACGCCTCGGAAGGGGCGGGAGCGGGCTCTTGGGGGAGAGCGGACATAGAAGAGGGGCACCTTTCAAGTTCCTTGCGGCGCACGGGCGTCGGCCCGTGCGAGAACGCTGGAACGCGAAGGGTACAAGACACCCGCGAGGGCCACCGCCCCTCGCCTCTCCTCCGCCTCTCCTCCGCCTCGCCTCCCGTACGGCCGGAGCCGGCCCGCCTACGCGAGACCCTCGGCGGCCCGGATCGCGTCCCTGTACGTACGGGAGGCCGCGCGCAGCGCCGTCTCCGGATCGACGCCCGCTTCTTCGGCGCGCACGGCCAGGGCGAGCAGTTCGTAGCCGATGCCCTCGCCCCCGGGCAGCGCGACCTCCAGCCCGGCGGTGCGGACCCGGCTCGCGAGCTTGGCGGCGAGCGCCAGCCCCGGCTGTCCGACCGGCACGCCGTCGGTGACCGACGCGCGCCGCTTCTCGTCCGCCTTCGTGCGGAGCCAGTGCGCCTTGACGTCCTCGGGGGTCTCGGCCGTCTCGTCGCCGAAGACATGGGGGTGACGGTGGATCAGCTTGTCCACGAGGGTGCCCGCGACATCGTCGACGGAGAACGGCTCGTCCGGATCCTCCTCGGCGATCCTGGCGTGGAAGACGACCTGGAGGAGCACGTCGCCCAACTCCTCGCGCAGCCCGGCGCGCTCCCCGTCCTCGATCGCCTCGACCAGCTCGTACGCCTCCTCGATCGCGTACTTGGCCAGCCCCCGGTGCGTCTGGAGCGACGACCACGGGCACGCGGCCCTGATCCGGTCCATGACCTGGACGAGGTCGAGCAGCCGGGCGCCCGGCAGGTCGTACGAACCGGGGAGCAGCTCCAGGTCGGGCATCCGCACCCGGCCCGACCCGGCGAGCCCGGCGAGGCCGTCGGTGAGCCGCGCGTCGGTCCCCTCGCCCTCGGCGGCGGGCAGGACCACGACCGTACGGCCACCGGCGCAGGCGTCGACCAGCTCCCGCGCGTCCGGGGCGGCGTGCTCCACGGTGACGCCGGCCTCGCGCAGATACGGCAGCTGCGGATGGCCTGCGTCGGCGCACAGCACCCGGTCCGCCTCGTGCAGCGTCCGCCAGGCGGGCCAGGACAGCAGTCCGGGCGCGACCCGGTGGCTGGCGGTCAGCAGGACGATACGGCCGGGGGCCCCGGGAGCTTCATGTGTCACCCCACGAACCTACCGCCGCGCGCACGGCCCCGGTCGCCGGGGCCGGAGCGTGACCGGGCCGGAGCGACGCCGGGGCCGGAGCGACGCCGGGGCCGGAGCGACGCCGGGGCCGGAGCGGTCAGCGCCTCACGCGCCCGTCGGCTGCTCCTCCGTCGCCTCACGCGTGATCTGGGTGATCCAGGACTGCTTGGCCTCCGTCAGCCTGACCTCCCTCTCGTCCCAGCTGCCGTAGCGCGGATTGACGTCGACCCCGAGCTTCTTCGACGTCGCGGTCAGATCGGCGAGCGCGGTCTGCACGCCCTGCGGCGTCGACGTGTCCGCGCCCAGCGCCTTCGCGAGCTTGTCGAACAGCACCTCGCGGCGGATCGCGGTGTCGATCTGGTCCGAGGTGAGCGCGCGCTGCTGGAGCTGCGTCTCGACGAACTGCCGCTCCCCGCCCGATCCCGCGACGGCCTGCTCCCGGATGGCCTGGACCTCCTTGCGGCTGACCTTCACCCCGGCGTCGTCGGCGGACCGCTGGAGGATCCGGTCGAAGATCATGTTGTTCAGCTTGGCCTGGCCGAGCTGTCCGGTGTTCTTGATGAGCTGGTCGGCGTCGGGCGTGGACCGCTGCGCCGACCGTACGTCCTGGACCTCGGCCTGGAGCGCGGAGACCTCGATCCGCTGCCCGCCCACGACCGCCGCCGCTCCGGGGTGCGAGTCGCCGCCGCAGGCGGTGAGCAGCGGGGCCGCGGCGAGAAGCGCGACGGACAAGGAGAGCGCGGTACGACGACGGCGGTGCAAAGGGGGCCTCCCGGCGTGATTGTGCGGCGATGCACAAGACCTTGCGGTGATCGATGTTAGGCAGTCGGCGTGGCCTGGGCCACTGGTTGGACAACGATTCACCGAGAGATTGGGGTGCGCGTACGGCCCCGGGCCGTTCCGGTGGCCCGGCCCGCGGCCCGCGCGGTGGCCCGTTCACCCGCAAGTCATCTGCCTGGCAGCCCTGTTCACCCGCCGGACGACGCCCCGTTCACCGAGCGCCGCCTAGTGTCCTCCCGCATGACGCACGCGACACTGGCCCGGGTCCAGGACCCGGATCCGGGCCCCGGGCCGAAGGGCCGCCGGGATCCGGCGGCGCCGCCGGCCGCCCCCGCCCCCGCCCCGAAGCCCGACCGTATGCGCGCCCTGGACGGGCTGCGCATCCTGGCGGCGCTCATGGTCTGCCTCTACCACTACGCGGGCAGAGGCGGGCAGATCACCGATGTCTGGGGCCAGTCGCCCAAGGAGCTGTTCCCCGGGCTGTCGACGCTCGCCGTGTACGGCTGCCTGGGCGTGCAGGTCTTCTTCGTCATCAGCGGCTTCGTGATCTGCATGAGCAGCTGGGGGCGGTCGCTCGGGGACTTCTTCCGCTCGCGCGTCTCGCGGCTCTATCCCGCGTACTGGGCGGCCATCGTCCTCGTCACCGCCGCCTGTGTCGTACTGCCCTCGGTCAGTGAGCCGCTGCGGCTGGACGAGATCCTGGTGAACATGACGATGCTCCAGCAGCCGGTGGGAGTGCGCCGGGTGCTCGGGGTGTGCTGGACCCTGTGGGTCGAGGCGCGCTTCTATCTGCTGTTCGCGCTGTTCGTGGTCTGGAAGGGCGTCACCTACCGCCGGGTGGTGATCTTCTGCTGTCTGTGGACGGTGGCGGCCGCGCTGTCCGGCGTCGCCGCCGTCCCGCTCGTGGAGGAGATCGTGATGCGGGAGTACGCGCCGTTCTTCATCGGCGGGCTCGCGCTCTATCTGATCCACCGCTACGGCGGCGATCTGCTGCTCTGGTCCATCGTCGCCACCAGCTGGCTGCTCGGCCAGCACTTCGCGACCGTCTCGCTGTGGAGCCCGGGGGCCACCCAGGTCTTCCAGCCCCGCTCCCCGTACGTGATCCTGCTCATCGTCACCTTCGCCTTCGCGGCGGTCGCGGCCGTCGCGCTGGGCTGGCTGCGCTGGGCGAACTGGCGCTGGCTGACCTTCGCCGGGGCGCTCACGTACCCCTTCTACCTGGTCCACGAGCATCTGGGCTGGTTCGCGATCAGCGTCCTGCACCGGCACTTCGGCGTACCGGCGGGGGTGACGCTCGGGGCGACGATCGTGGGCATGCTCGTCCTCGCCTGGCTGATCCACCGGCTGGTGGAGAAGCCGGTCGGACCACGGCTGCGGCGGGCGATGAAGCTACAGGCTGCTCGGATGCACCCGGCGTAGCTCCTGGCCCGAG
Source organism: Streptomyces corynorhini (assembly GCF_003346515.1). Taxonomy (GTDB): domain Bacteria; phylum Actinomycetota; class Actinomycetes; order Streptomycetales; family Streptomycetaceae; genus Streptomyces; species Streptomyces corynorhini. Next base: position 9 of record NZ_QQNA01000082.1, on the reverse strand, counting down.
CCGGGGTCC
>NZ_QQNA01000081.1 GCF_003346515.1 Streptomyces corynorhini | reverse complement strand
CTCCGGGTGGGTGGGTTTGTTGCTCCCCGGACCGGTGGGCCGGGCGATCCCCGGACCGGGGGCCTTGCTGTCCTCCGGGCCGGTGGGCCGGGCGATCCCCGGACCTGTGGCACCGTTCCCCGGTTCGAAGCGGTAGCCCACCCCCCACACCGTCCGGATCAGCCGGGGGCGGGCCGGGTCGTCCTCGACCTTGCCGCGCAGCCGACGGACATGCACCGTGACGGTCGACAGGTCGCCGAAGTCCCAGCCCCACACCTCGCGCATCAGAGCCTCCCGGCTGCAGGCCCGCCCGGGATGGCGCAGGAAGAACGAGAGCAGGTCGAACTCCCGGAGAGTGAGCGGCAGTTCGACGCCGTCCTTGGTGGCACGACGGGCTCCGGGGTCGACGGCCAGTCCCGCCGCGCCGAACGGGCGCGTTCCCGTGTCGGGGTGGGAGCGGCGCAGCACCGACTCCACGCGCAGGACCAGTTCCCGGGGGCTGAACGGCTTGGTGACGTAGTCGTCGGCGCCGACCTCCAGGCCGAGGACGCGGTCGTCCTCGTCGCCGCGGGCGGTGAGCATGATGACCGGCACCGGGCCCCGGCCGCGCAGTCGGCGGCAGACCTCCAGACCGTCCATGCCCGGCAGCATCAGGTCCAGCACGACCAGATCGGGCCGGTGCGCGTCGGCGCGGACGAGGGCCGTGGGCCCGTCGGCCGCCCGGTCGACCAGGTAGCCCGCGCGGTCCAGATATCCGGCGACGACTTCGGAGACGGTCGGGTCGTCGTCGACGACCAGGACCCTCGCCGACCGGTTTCCGGCGGCTCGTGCCCCGAGGGGCTCGTACGGCTGCTGCATGGCCCCAGCCTGGCACCGCGCCGTCCCGGGCGTCGCCCCCAGAGGCCGCCGCGACCCCGACGTCCGTGTTTCGTAAGGACCTCAAGTCCGAATTGCCCGTTTCGCGCTCGTAGGGTGACACCGTGACCCTCCCACCGCCACCAGATGTCGATATCGTCCTGCCCTGCCTGAACGAGGCCGGGGCGCTGCCCTGGGTGCTCGCACGGATCCCGGACGGCTGGCGCGCCCTCGTCGTCGACAACGGCTCCACCGACGGCTCGGCGGACATCGCCCGCGCCCTCGGCGCCACCGTCGTACCCGAGCCGCGCCGGGGTTTCGGCGCCGCCTGCCATGCCGGTCTGACCGCCGCCGACGCCGACATCGTCTGCTTCTGCGACTGCGACGCCTCCCTCGACCCCGCACTGCTCCTGCCGTTCGTCGACGAGATCCGCTCCGGCTCGGCCGACCTCGTTCTCGGCAGGCGGCGTGCGCACGGCCGGGGCGCCTGGCCCGCGCACGCCCGCGCGGGCAATCTGGCGCTCGCGCGCATGCTGCGCCGCCGGACCGGGCTGCGCCTGCACGACCTCGGCCCGCTGCGCGCCGCCCGCCGCGAACGGTTGCTCGCCCTCGGCCTCACCGACCGGCGCAGCGGCTATCCCCTGGAGATGGTCGTACGGGCCGCCGACGCGGACTGGCGGATCACCGAGCACGACGTGCCGTATCTGCCCCGTACCGGCGCCTCGAAGGTGACCGGCACCTGGCGCGGCACCTGGCAAGCGGTACGGGACATGAGCCGCGTCCTGTACGAGAGCCCCGACCACGCGGGAGGAACCGCACGGTGACCACCCTCCTCGTCATCGCCAAAGAGCCCCGGCCGGGGCGCGTCAAGACCCGGCTCACCCCGCCCTTCGCCCCCGAGGAAGCCGCGGAGCTGGCGGAAGCCGCTCTCGCCGACACCCTGCGCACCGTGGCGGCGGCGCCCGCGTCCCGGCGGGTACTCGTCCTCGACGGGGCCCCGGGCCGCTGGCTGCCGCCCGGCTTCGACGTCGTACCGCAGTGTGCGGGCGGACTGGACGAGCGGCTGGCGGACGCCTTCGCGCACTGCCACGGCCCGGCGCTGCTCATCGGCATGGACACCCCGCAGGTGACGCCCGAGCTGCTCACCGTGGACTTCGCGGGCTGCGACGCGTACTTCGGCCCTGCGCGGGACGGTGGCTTCTGGGCGCTCGGCCTGTCCCGCCCCGACCCCGCCCTGTTGCTCGGTGTGCCCATGTCCACTCCGGTGACGGGGGCCGTGCAGCGGCAGCGGCTGGCCGCCGCCGGGCTGCGCGTGCGCGACCTGCCGTGCCTGCGGGACGTCGACACGGCGGCCGACGCGTACGCGGTCGCCGCCCTGGCCCCGCACAGCCGGTTCGCGGCGCGGCTGGCCCGGTGCGCGACGGCGGCGGGCCGCCCATGAGCGTCGCCGTGCCGCCGTGGGCGGCCGCCGACTCGTACGCCGCCGCCCTGCGCGCGGGACGCGGGCCGCTGTTCCTGCGCCGGGACGACGGCTGGCTGCTGCCGCTGGAGGTGGAACGCTGGTGCGCCAGGGCCGACCCCGTCGACCTGGACGTGCTGAACCGGTGCGAGGACACCGTGCTGGACATCGGCTGCGGGCCGGGACGGCTGGTGGCGGAACTCGCCGCCCGGGGCAGGACCGCGCTCGGCATCGACGTCAGCGAGGCCGCCGTCGCCCACACGGCCCGCCTCGGCGGCCAGGCGCTACGGCGCTCCGTCTTCGAGCCGCTGCCCGGCGAGGGCCGCTGGGGCACGGTGCTGCTCATGGACGGCAACGTCGGCATCGGCGGCGACCCGCGCGCGCTGCTGGAGCGGGTCGCCGGCCTGCTCGCCCCCGGCGGGCTGCTGATCGCCGAGACCGCGCCGGTGGACATCGACGAGCGCGTGCACGTCCACATCACCGACGCACACGCCACGGCGGGCACCCCCTTCCCCTGGGCCCGGCTCGGCACCCCGGCCCTGCACCGCTACGCGCGGGGCTGGGAGCGGGCCGGTCACTGGGCGGCGGGCGGCCGGCGCTTCGCCGCCCTGCGCAGCCGCGATGTCGGCCGCGATGTGGGCCGAGGTGTCGGCCGAGGTGTCGGCCGCGATGTCGGCCGAGGTGTCAGCCGCGATGTCAGCCGCGATGTCGGCCGAGGTGTCAGCCGCGATGTCAGCCGCAGCACCAGCAGCAGCGCCGAGCCGCCGAACAGGACGGCGGTGATCAGCAGCCAGCGGGTGAGGAAGCCGTCCGGCGACAGCCCCGTGGCGAGCCGGTAACGCTCGTCCACCGCCCCGCTGATCAGCGGGAACCACACGAGCAGGAGCAGGCAGGACAGGGCGGCCGGGACCCGGACGTACATCGCCCACTCCCGGCGGCCGACCGCGCCGAGGGCGCGTACCACCGCCCGGTCCGCCCCCGCGTACAGGGGCAGCAGTACGAGATCGTGCAGCAGCGCCGCCCCCACGATCCACAGCGCCACACCGGCCCAGTCGTCCGCGAGCAGCCGCACACCCGCGTAACCGGCGAGGGCGAACGAGCAGGCGAGCAGCAGCAGTCGCACCGGGCCGCCGACCGGAACACGCGGAAGCATCACAGGTCTCCGAACGTCATACGGGCCACCCATTTGGTGTTCAGCACACCGGGAGCGGCGGGCACGATCACGCGGGCGGGATAGCCGTGGTCGGGCGACAGGTCCTCGCCGTTGACGTACAGGGCGAGCAGGGAGCGCGGGTCGGCCACCTGGTTGGCGCGCAGGCCCGCCCGGCGGAAGGCGCCGTGCCGCTGGAGGGACTCGACGAGGACGTCCGGCGGGTCGTCCTCGTACCCGACGAGCGCGGCGAGGTCACGCAGCCGCACCCCGCGCCACCACTGGTCGGACGTCGACCAGCCCTCCACGCAGGCGATGGGCAACGCGGCACTGTGCAGGGGAAGTTCGGCGAGCCGGGCGCGGCTGAGGCGGACGGTGCCGGTCCGTCCGGTGACGACGAGCCGCCAGGCGTCCTCACCCGTCTCGGCGGCACGGATCCCGGCGTACGCGGCCCTCTTGTTGATCTGGAACCCGTTCGGGCCGCCGCCGGGCTCGGCCCCGCCGTGCGGCGCGAGGAGGGCGGTACGGCGCAGCCCGTCGAAGCTCCGCCCCGCCGTCGTGGCGAACAGCAGCAGCGAGCCGCCCCCGACGAACAGCAGGGCGCCGCGTCGGGAGACGGTCGGCTCGGCGGGATTCGGGGACACCAAGTCGTTCCGCTCCTCGCGCAGTTGGCGCAGATTGCGCGCCGCGGTGGGCATCTTCAGCAGCGCGTGGGCCGCGAAGGCCGCGAAGAACACCCAGGCGCCGTAGAAGTGCAGCGGATAGAAGGAGCCGGGGAAGACGTAGTTCAGCTGGACGTTGAACACCCCGGTCACGAACTCGAACAGCCCGCCCCCGACGAGCAGCAGCAGCGAGAGCCGCTCCAGCGCGTGCGCGAGCGAACGGGCGGGCGGCAGCGCGAACAGCCTCGGCACCACCGACCACAGCTTGGCCAGCAGAACGGGGATCAGGGTGATGCCCAGGGTGACATGGACGCCCTGGTTGAGCCGGTACAGCCAGTGGGGACGCGTGGGCCAGGCGAAGAGGTAGAAGCCGAGGATCCCCTTGCCCGGGGTCTTGTCGTTGACCGGCGCCAGGTCCGGGTTGTAGGCGGCGTACGAGAACAGGCCCGTCACGAACAGCACCGTGATCCCGACGAGCAGGACGACGCCCAGCACGGACGTGAGCCAGGGGCCGCGCAGGGGGCTGCGCCAGAAGCGCGGGGAGGTGGGGGAGGTGAGTGAAATGCGGGAAGTGGGGGAAGTGCGGGAGGAGATGAGGGGCCGTGGTTCGTCTCGCATGGTCCGAACGTAGGCCGCGAGCGCCCGGGTGAAGGGCGTGCGGCTCATGACGAAACGCTGACGTCCGTCCGGGGACGGCGGTGTGTGAACGTCCGCCCGCCTAGCGTGCCGGTGTGACCCGCACCCGAGCCGTACGCTCCGACGAGCCGCACACTCCGCACACCCCGAGCGCCGACGGCACCGACCGCACCCACCGCACCCACCGACCGTCCCGTGGCCTGCGCCGTGACCTGTACGCCGTCGGCGCCGCCGCCCTGCTGGTGACGGCGGCCGTACTGATCGGCGACCACATCGAGCGGACCCACCACACACTGCGCGTCGGCCGACCACCGGTGCTCGGCTCCTGGGAACCGCACATCGGCCCCGGCACCCCGGCGGCCGTGGTCGTCGCGATCCTCACCGTCGTCCACGGCCCCGCCCTCGCCGCCCGTCTCCCCTGGCGGGCCCTGCTCCCGCTGGTCTGGGGCACGTCCACGGCCTGGATATTCTCCCTCGCCCTGATCGACGGCCCGCAGCGCGGCATCGCCTCCCGCCTCACCACCCGCAACGAATACCTCCAGGTCATCGACCGCTTCCACGACATCCCGGCCGCCCTGGGCGACTTCACCCAGCACATCCTGATCGACTCCCCCGACAACTGGCCCGCCCACGTCGCCGGCCACCCCCCGGCCGCCACCCTCACCTTCGTCCTGCTCGACCGGATCGGCCTGCGCGGCGGCGGCTGGGCCGGGGTGTGGTGCGTCACCGTCGGTGCGACGGCCTGCGTGGCCGTACTGGTCGCGATCCGCGCGCTGGCCGACGAACGCCTGGCACGACGGGCCGCCCCGTTCCTCGTCCTGGCACCGGCCGCCGTGTGGATGGGCACCTCGGCGGACGCGTACTTCGCGGCGGTGGCCGCCTGGGCGGTGGCGCTGCTCGCGCTCGCGGTCACCCGGCGGTCCCTCCCGGCCGCCGGGGCGTCCGGACTGCTGACCGGCCTGACCTGCTACCTCTCGTACGGCCTCACGCTCTTCGCGCTGATCGGCACGGGGGCCCTGTTCCTGGGACGGCACCGGGCCGGGAAGCGCCCCGCACCGCTCGTACCGCTGCTCGCGGCGGGGCTCGCCGGGGCGGCCGTCGTACCGGTGGCCTTCACGCTCGCCGGATTCGACTGGTGGGAGGCGTACCACCTCCTGGTCACCCGCTACTACCAGGGCGCGGGCGGAGTCCGCCCGTACGGCTACTGGGTATGGGCCAACCTCGCCTGCACCGTGCTCATCACCGGCCTGGCGACCGCGGCGGGGCTGCGGCGGACGGGCGCGGTGCTGACCAGCGGGCGGGGCATCGGCCGGGGGGTCGGCCGGGGCGGGAGCCCGGCCGCTGCCCGTACCCGCCTCGCGCTCCTCGTGGCCGCCGCCCTGCTCGCCCTGCTGATCGCCGACCTGTCCGGGATGAGCAAGGCGGAGACGGAGCGCATCTGGCTCCCCTTCGCGATGTGGCTGCTTCCCGCGTGCGCGTTCCTCACCCGCCCGCGCGCCTGGCTCGCCGCTCAGGCGGTGCTCGCGCTGCTCCTCAACCACCTGTTGCTGACCGGGTGGTGACAGGCCGGACGGTGAGTCGGTCCGTCCGTTCCCAGGGCCGCGGTGGCGGCAACGGAAGCGGTCGGAGAACCACGCGCGAAAGCGCCCGTCGGCACCGCATTGCCGACGGGCGCTTCCGTGACTCCGGGGTGTCCGTGACTCCGAGGTGTCCGTGACTCCGGGTCCGGGGTCACAGTGCGTACAAGCGCACGCAAACGCCTACAAGCGCGCAAGCACGCAAGCGCGCTCACGGGAACATGGCGATCCCCACAACGACGATCAGCAGGACCACCAGCACGATGCCCACCGTCGTCCATCTCCCACCGTGCATCAATGGGGCCTTCGGGCCGCCGCCTCGGGGGCGGTCCTCGGGGAGCGTCGGGTGCGGCGGTCTGTCGTGGGCGTAGAAGTCGCTGTCAGTCATGCGAACCCCCTCACAGAGGTCGACGCGGTTCCACCCCCACCAGCAGGTGGCCCCTATCGGCCCCCTGCCCGCTTATACGCCAATTGTACGCTTTGCGCCGGGTGCCGAAAGGCGGCTCCCCGCGTCAGATCCCCATCGACGCCATTTCAATGGCCGAGCGGTAGTTCAGCGCCGTCGCGCTCACGCACACGCGGTACGTACGGTCCTGGGAGACCACCAGGAAGTAGTCGCGCAGGTTCTTCCAGTAGTTGACCAGGTAGCCCATCCCCGGGATGAATCCGGCCGGTCTCGGCACCAGGGCGAACGCCTCCGAGCACTTCAGGATCTCGCCCGTGGCCGTCGACAGGATGTCCGCGACCTCGCTGTTCATGTCCCAGCCCGCCGCCAGGCTGTCGCCCCAGATCGCCCCCGCGATCGCCCGGAGCCGCTCCTGCTCCTCCGGTGTCGGCGCCGCGCTCGCGGTGGTGGCCTCCACCGACACCCGCGCGGCGCTTTCCGTACTCACGGCACTCGCCGAGCCCGCCGTGCCGGCGACCAGTGCCGCGCAGGCGGCGGTCAGCGCCACCGTGGATCTCCATCTGGACAACCGCTGTTCTGACATGCGTCCACCCACCCCTCTGAAGCCGGTCAGTTCCTCACCAAGGGTCAGTGATGACGCACCCTCCGTCAACGGTGCCTCCGCGCACCCTCACCGCACCCCGCGCCGCCCCGGTCCCGGGCCGCTCACCTCCCCCGCCGCCCGCGTGATCGCCGCCTCCACCGCGCCCATCCGGTCGGCGAGCAGCCCCAGGGCCGCGATCGCGCGGGTCAGGGGGTCGGTGTCGGGGCCGCCGAGGGTCGCGTCGCGCACGTGGGCCCGCTTGATCTCCGCCCAGCGGGCCGCCCGCTCCGGGGTCGACGTGCCGCGCAGTTCGGCGAGTTTGAGGAGGTTGGACTCCGCGCCCGAGGTCAGCGTCTGCGCCTCGCCCGTGTAGTGGTCCTCGATCACGGCGGCGAGTTCGGCGTCGTTCATGACGGCGTCGATCCGGGCCACGATCTTGTTCATGTTGCGGTACGAGCCCTGGAGCAGGAACGGCGGCTCCGTGCGCGTCGCGTCCGACTGGGCCGCCGAGGCGATGTACGCCTCGTTGACCGCGAGAACCGTCTCGCGCGCCGTCAGCAGATGGCGCAGCACGGCCAGCACCCGGTCCAGTTCGGCCGCCGGGTACGGGTGGACCAGGCGGTCCGTGCGGGCCGTCGGGTCGCCGGAGGCGAGGCGTACGAGGACCTCCAGGTCGGCGCGGTCGCGGGCGGCGAGCGGGGCGAGGACCGGGTGGGCGGTGAGGGCGTTCTCCACGAAGCTGAGCGCGAAGACGTCCTCCTTGCCGGTCAGCACGTCGCCCAGGTTCCACACGTCGGCGCGGTTGGCGAGCATGTCGGGGATGCGGAAGCGGTGGCCCGACTCCGTGTACGGGTTGCCCGCCATGCAGACGGCGAAGCGCTTGCCGCGCAGGTCGTACGTCCGCGTCTCACCGTTCCGTACGCCCTCGACGCGGCGCTGCGCGTCGCACAGCGAGATGAACTGCTGGAGCAGCTCAGGCGAGGTGTGCTGGATGTCGTCCAGGTAGAGCAGGGTGTTGTTGCCCGCCTCCAGCGCGAAGTTGATCTTCTCGACCTCCTGGCGGGCGGTCGCGTTCGGCGCCCGGTCCGGGTCGAGGGAGGTGACGGCGTGGCCGAGGGCCGGGCCGTTGATCTTGACGAGGACCAGGCCGAGGCGGTCGGCGACGTACTCCATGAGCGTCGTCTTGCCGTAGCCCGGCGGCGAGACGAGCAGCAGCAGGCCGTTGCTGTCGGTGCGCTTGGACTCGCCGGCCGTGCCGAGCTGCTTGGCGAGGTTGTCGCCGATGAGCGGGAGGTAGACCTCGTCGATCAGCCGGTTGCGTACGAAGGACGACATGACGCGCGGCCGGTAGTCGTCCAGGCGCAGCCGGGTCCGCTCGGCCGCGACGAGGGCGCCGCGCAGCCGCTGATAGGCGCGGAAACCGGGGGCCACCCGGTCGCGGAAGTCGGCGGTGCGGGCGAGGAGTTCGTCGAGGCGTACGGTCAGCCGGCGGCGCTCGATCCTCGGGTGGGCGCCGAGCAGCCCCTCGACGGTCTCGCCCGGCGGGGCGCTCACCTCGTAGCGGGGCAGGCCGGGGCAGAGTTCGACGGCGGCGGCCTCGGCCAGGTCGCCGGGGTCGATGCCGTCCTGGCCCCCGGCCGCCGCGTAGGCGGCGAGCCAGTTCTCCACCAGCTGGCGGCGGGCGGTCAGGTCGTCGCCGAGACCGGCGAGGTCCTCGTCGTACGCGCAGCTGCCGGAGTCCGACGTGCCCACGGCACGGCGGAACTTGTCGAGCAGCGTACGGGCTCCCGCGCTGGTGGCGAAGCCCTCCGGGCCCGAGGTCAGCTCCTCGAAGAGGTATGCGGCGGCCGATGCGTGTTCCGTCGGCTCGCCCATCGCGGCGGCCGATGCGCGCTCCACCGACCCGCCCATCACGGCGACCGATGCGCGCTCCACCGACCCGCCCATCACGGCAGCCGATGCGCGCTCCACCGACCCGCCCATCACGGCGACCGATGCGCGCTCCGCCAACTCGCCCATCGCGGCGGCCATTTCCCGCTGGAGCGCCCCGATCGCGGGCGCAAGACCGAACGTCTCCCTGGCCCGCGCCATCGACACGGCCCGCCGGGTCCACGCCGCGCGCGCCTCCGGTGTCGTGCCGTGCGCCCAGAACAGCTGGGCGGCGGCGCGGTCGGCCGCCGGGTGGCGCAGCGGCCCGGCCTCGGCGCGCAGCCGCAGCAGGGCGCGCAGGATCAGCGTGGCGTCGTGGTCGTGGACGCCGCGCTCGTACCCCTCGTCGTACGCCTCCTCCGCCGACCGGCGGACGAACGCGGCCAGTTCGGCCGGGTCCATGCCGAGGAGCGTTCCGGCGGGCGCCTCGTCCGCCAGCAGCCTCGCCGCCAGATACTCGCCCCGGTACACCCGCGCCGACTCCGACGGCAGCTCCTGCCCCCAGTACGGCCGGGTCGCCGCGAACTCCGGGTCGGTGACCGGGGCCCGGTAGTCGGTGCCGGTGAGCGCGAAGCTCAGCCCGCCCGCGCCGCCCTGGCCGTCCGGGCCCCGCGGTACGAGGGTCAGCTCCAGCGGCTGGGTGTTGACCGCGAAGCTGTGGCGGCCCAGCCGGATCAGCGCGCCGCCGTCCGCGTACAGGTCATGACGGTCGCGCAGCGCGCGGGCCGCCTCCTGGCGGGCCGCCTTGATCCGGCCGTCCAGCTCCTCCGCCCGTACCCGGTCGCCCAGTTCGCGCAGCTCGGCGACGGTGCGCCGGACCTTGGCGACCATCGGGTCGGAGGCGAAGTACGTGCTGACCTCGTCGGCGGAGGCCAGCGCCGCCGCCCGGCGCGCGACCGTCTCCAGCACCCGGCCCGCCGACTCGCCCAGCCGCTCGGCGCGCCGCGCGCGGGCGTCCTGGAGGCCCTGCTTGCGCGCCGAGAACGTCTCGTACACCTCGGTGCGCCTGCCCGACAGCTCGGCGAGGAAGTCGTCGGACTCGGCGAAGCGTGATTCGAGGTCCTCCAGCCGCAGCAGCAGCCCGGCGAGCTGCTCGTCGCAGCTCTCCGGCGTGCCCGCGGCGGCCAGCGCGCCCGTCACGGCCTGGCCGAGCAGCGCGAACTCCGCCGCGAACTCGGCCCGCCCCTCCCGCACGCCCAGCTCCCCCCGGCGGGCGTCCAGGGTGGCGCGGGCGGCGTTGACGCCGCCGAGGACCTCGGCGAGGCGCTCCAGGATGGACGTGCGGACCGTCGCGTCGCCGATGTCCAGGCCCGCGACGACCTCGGTGACCGTGCGCAGCCCCGCCGCCACCTCGTCGAGGCGCGCGGCGAGCGGGGCGGCCTCGGCGGCGGTGGCGATCGCCTCGGCGGCGGCCGTCAGCCCGGCGATGTCCTCGTGGTAGCCGCCGAAGGCGTCCTCGCGGCTCAGGAACCGCACCGCGCGCCGCGCGAAGACCGTGAGGTCCTCCGCCACCTCGGCGCCCAGGGCGTCGATACGCGCGGCGTCCGCGTACCGCTGGTCCTTGAGCGTCAGCAAGTGGCCGTGCGCGCGCCGCAGTCCGGTGAGGCGCTCGACCCATTCGGCGGCGGTGCGCGGCGCCTCGCCCCGGGTCCCGCGCACCAGCGCGGCGATCCGCGCCGCCGACTCGTCGAACGCCTCGGCGGCCTGCCGGGTCAGCGTCTGTACGGTCTCGAACTCGGCGAGCACCTGCTCGGCCGTCGTCCGCACCCCGGACAGCGGCTCGCGCAGATCGCCCGCTTCGGCGTCGCCCAGCCAGTGGTAGGTGTCGGCGGCGCGGACGCACGCGGCGAGCAGCGTCTCGTACACCCCGGTCGTCGGCGCGCCGGTCTCGGTACCGGCGCGCGCCAGCGACAGGCAGTCGGAGATGCCGCGCACCAGGTCGGCGTTGCCGATCCGGCCCAGCGGCCCGGCGTCCGCCCCGGCCCGCTCCGCGGCGGCGTAGGTGTCGGAGACGTAGGGCGAGCCCCAGATCTGGAGCGGGTGGACGCGGGCCGGCTCCTGCGCGTCCGGGGCCCGCAGGACGACCAGCGCGCCGTCCTCGAAGAGCGCGTACCCGTGGCAGGCCAGCGGGGCCGCGACCTCCTTGCGGATCAGGTTGTACGGCAGGAGCAGGCTCCGGCCCTCGGCGCGGGCGTGGAACGCGTACAGCACGTCCTCGCCGTTCGGCGAGCGCAGCTCGCGCTCGAACTCCAGGCCGTCGGTGCCGGTGTCGAACGTCTTGTGCGCGCCGGTGGCCAGGCAGTAGCCGCCGGGGAAGATGATCCCCTGGTCCTCCGGCAGCCGACGGCACGCCTGCCCGATGCCGTCGAGCCGCACCACGGTCCTGGTGACGGTGTTGAAGACGAGGTGGCGCCGGGTCTCCTCCTTGTACGGGCGCACCCGCAGCAGGACCAGCGCCCCGGCCCGCGCGTACTCGACCTCGGCGTCGGCCAGGGACTGGAGCGGCTCGTCCACCGGCTCGGTGTGGATGCCGCCGCCGGTCTCGGTGTCGTTCTCCGTGCGTACGGTGAGCGCGCCGCCGACCGTCGAGACGTAGACGGTGCCTCCGGCGACCGAGAGGTGCGGGTGGCGGCCGAGGACCTGGTCCTCGCGGGTCGTGGCCGTCCACTCGACGTCCTGCGCGGCGGGGAAGACATGGTCGCGCTCGCCGCGCGCGTCGAGGAACTCCGCCGTCCCGTCCACACCGATCGCCCAGCGCAGCACACGGATGTCGTCGGCCGCGGCGCCGGTCCTGAAGACGGCGAGCAGCTTGCCCTCGGTGTGCCGCAGCTGGAGCAGCCGGGCGCCGCGGAAGTAGCGGTGGAGGTCCGCGAACTCCCGCACGAAATCCGGGTCGTCGAGGAGGCCGGGCACCGCGTCGTCCGGCAGCGGGTGCAACTCGCGGTCGAAGAGGGCGAGAACGTCCCCGACGCCGGACACCCCCGTCGGCCCCGGTGGGACGTTGACGCCGAACAGCAGCACGTCGCCGACCGCGACGACGTCCCGGGGCACGCGCGGCAGCTCCGTACGGATGCGCTCCGTGCCGGTGAGGGTCAGCTCCATGGAGCCGAACGCCTCGATCCGCCGGGAGTTCAGCTCCTCGGCACGCCGCGCCAGCTCCCCGGCCTGCGCGGCGAGCCGGTCGCGCAGCACCTCGTACGTACCGGCGTCCACCGGGGCGGTGGTGGCTGTCGCGGCCGCTGCTGTCTCCATCGGACTTTCTCGCTTTCCGTACGAGTACGACAAGTTCTACGAGTTCTACGAGTTGTTCCGCGCGCGTCGCTCCCGACGCGCGCGCAAGCGGGATCCGGAACCACCGACCCCCGTACGGCGGCTCCGGACCCCGCGCTCCTTCGGGCGGTCGCCGTCAGGAGGTCGTGGCCGGGGCGGGCCCGGTACCGTTCAGCGCGGCGATCGGCGTGTCGGCCAGCCCCAGCCGGTCCGCCTGCTCCAGCAGCTTCTCCAGCTGCGTGGAGCCCGCGACCCCTGACTTCATGAGCTTCACCAGCAGCGCGGACACCGTCAGGTTCCGCACGTCGGACGTCGCGACCGAGCCGAGGATCTGCTTCAGGTCCTCCGGCAGGCTGGCCGAACCGTCCAGATACGGCTTCGCGAGCAGCTGCGCCGTCTCCGAGTGGGCCATGAAGCCGTCGACGCTCTTGCCGAGCGAGATGGACGACATCAGCCGGTCGAAGAAGACCGATTCCCCGCCGACGATGTTGATGTCGGAGTTCTCCAGGCCGGTGGCGAGCACCGTGGCCTGCGCCTCCGCGACCTGGCGCTGTACGTCGAGACCCGCGAGCCGGATCTCCTTCTCCGCCTGGAGCCGCAGCCGGTACTCCTCGTGCGTACGGGACGCCTCGTCCAGCGCGGCCATCGCCGCGGCCTTCTCGGTCAGCCCGGCCGCCTCGGCCTTCAGCTTCTCGCCGATCATCGCGGCGTCGGCCGTGGCCTGCGCTTGCGTACCCTCGGCGGTCGCGAGCGCCTTGAGCCGCGCGCCCTCGGCCTCGGCCCGCAGCCGGGCCTCCATCGCCTCGGCCTCCGCGCGGCCTGCCTTCTCGGCGACGTCCGCCTCCTTCTCGCGGACCTGCGCCTCGGCCAGCCCCATCGCGGCGGCCTCCGCCTGGATGCCCTCGGCGAGCCGCAGCTTGGCGCGCGAGTCGAGGTCGGCCGACTTCAGCCGGGCCTCGGCGAGGGTGAGCTGCTCGGCGGCGTTGTGCTTGGCCGCCGCCTCGGCTGCCTCGGCCGCCTTGATGTCCTTGACCAGCTTCTCCTGGGCCTCCGCCTCGGCGCCGATGATCACGGCCTGGCGGGTGCGCTCGGCCTCCTCGACGATGCGGAGCTTCTTGATGGACTCCTCCTGCTCGGCGACCGTACGGTCCACCGCGATCCGCTCGCGGATGACATCGGCGACCTCGCGGCGCTCCGCCTCGACCTCCTTGTCCTTGGACATGCGGCTCATCTCGGTCTCGCGCTCGCGCCCGATGACCTCCAGGAGGCGGTCCTTCTCGATCCGCTCGTTCTCGATGGCGATGACCCGCTCGCGGTTCTTCTGCGCCACCGCGATCTCGCGGGCCTGGTTCTCCCGCTGCACCCCGAGCTGCTCCTCCGTACGGAGGAACGCGGTCTGCGCGCCGAGCCGCTCCTCCTCCTGCACCTTGGAGGTGGCCGCCTCCTCGCGGGCCCGCAGCGTCTCGACCTCGCGGCGCTGCTTGATCTCGGCCTCGGCCTGCCGGCGCTCCAGCTCCAGGATGGTCTCCCGGGCGTCGACGTTCTGCCGGGTGATCTCCTTCTGTTCGGTGCGCTGGAACTCGTTCGTACGGACGTGCTCGACCGCCGTCAGCTCGGTGATCTTGCGGATGCCCTGGGCGTCGAGGATGTTGGCGCCGTCGAGCTGGGTCATCGGCGTCTGCTCAAGGAAGTCGATGGCGGCGTCGTCGAGGTGGTAGCCGTTGAGGTCCGTTCCGATGACCCGGATGATCCGGTCCCGGAACTCCTCGCGCTTGGTGTAGAGGTCGACGAAGTCGAGCTGCTTGCCGACCGTCTTGAGCGCCTCGGAGAACTTGGCGGCGAAGAAGTCCTGGATGGCGATCTTGTCGCTGGCGCGTTCCGTGCCGATGGCCTGGGCGACCTTGATGACGTCCTCGACGGTCTTGTTGACCCGGACGAAGAACGAGATGTGGATGTCGGCGCGGATGTTGTCCTGGCAGATCAGCCCCTCCCTGCCGGTACGGCGGATCTCGATGATCTTCACCGAGATGTCCATGTACTCGGCCTTGTGCAGGACCGGCAGCACCACGGCGCCCGTGAAGGTGACATCCACCTTCTTGGTCTTGGAGATGATCAGCGCCCGGCCCTGCTCCACCTTGCGGAACAACCGGCTGATCAGCAGAAACGTTGCTATGGCGATGAGCAGGACAACGGCGATCAGCACGCCGATGCCCAAGGAGATGGCATCCATGAGGAGTCCTTGCGAAGCGAGAAAAAAGCGAAGAGTGGGCTCAACGGAGCGGGCGTGTGCCGCCGTTCGGCGGCGCACGGTCAGTGTGGGTACGAAGTCAGTGGCGGTACGAAATCAGTGGCGGTACGAAGGTCGGTGGCCATGCGGAATCGGTGGCGGTACGAAGTCAGTGGTCATGCGGATTCAGTGGTCACGCGGCGGCGGGCAGCACAGGACGGGAGTCGCGGAGGGAGTCACGGACGGAGTCACGGGCTCGGCGGTACCGGCCCGCGGTACCGGCCCGCGGTACCGGCTCAGCCGGCGGCGCGCGGGTCGAGCGCCGTGTCGTACGGCGAGACCCAGAAGAACTCGCCCTCGACATCGAACGCGTACAGCAGCCCCGTGCTCCCGTAGCCCATGACGTCGTCCCCGCTCTGCCTCACCTGGACGAGCGCGGTCGAGCCGTCGGCGGCCGCGACCTCGGCCTGACCGAAGTCGGCGGAGACGGAACCGGTACGGATCGTGCACGTCAGCCCGATGAAGTCCAGCCGCGAGGGAGGCGCCTGTTCAGGAACCAGGTCGCGCAATCGGCGCACCAGCAGCCGGGTGACGCCCCAGGCGATCAGCGACGCGGCGACCAGTACGGCGAAGGACCAGAGCGTACGGACGGTCCCCGGCTCGACGTGCCGACGCACCAGCACCGACCCCGCGAGACTCGCGAACCAGGCAAGGGCGATCAGCAGGGACACCGGGACGGTCACCGGCACTCCACCGAGCCCGGTGGGGCCCGCGTCGGTGTCCACCTGCGCGTTGAAGGCGTCGTACTCGGCGGCCCCCGCCAGCACCAGCAGCCAGAAGGCGATCACCACGATCAGGGCGACGCCGAACAGGACTGCGGGGAAGCCCAGCGCGGCGGTCAGAAACTCACTCATCGCCCACCTCCCCACATGTCCGGCCGGACCCCGGCGCCGGGTACGTTGCCGTAACCAGGCGCCGGGTTCCGATCCCCCGTTGTTCCCCCGTGTCCCCCGTTGTGCTGAGATCATTGTGCTTGCAGACAGCACATATGCGCATTGCCGGATCCCGGCAATCTTTACGTTTCCTTAATGCCGGGCCCGGCCCCAAGGGCGGAGCCGGGCGCACACGCCGAATCGCCCGGCCGCGCGGCTGTTCGCCGGTGACCGGGCAACTCGGTGGCGGTACGTCCCGTGCGCGGTCGGGCGCCGGGCGCGTCAGGGAGCGGGGGCTACCAGGACGGCATGACCTCCTGCGGATAGCGGGATCCCGCCGCACCGCGCGGCAGGATCTCCCGTACCCGAGCGAGGTCCTCGGGCGTGAGCGTCACGTACGCCGCCGCCGCGTTCTCCTCGACCCGCAGCGGGCTGCGGGTCCCGGGGATCGGCACGATGTCGTCGCCCTGGGCCAGCAGCCAGGCCAGCGCGAGCTGGGTGACGGTGATGTCCTTGGCCTCGGCCAGCGCGGTCAGCTCGTGGACCGCGGTCAGGTTCTTCTCGTAGTTGCCCGGCTGCCAGCGGTCGTCCCAGCTGCGCATGTCGTCCGCCGCGTACTCGGCGGCCGGCTTCACCGCGCCGGTGAGGAAACCACGCCCCAGGGGCGAGTACGGCACGAACCCGATGCCCAACTCCCGCACCACCGGGAGCACATCGGCCTCCACGGCACGCTCGAACACCGAGTACTCGGTCTGGAGCACGGACACCGGGTGGACGGCGTGGGCGCGCCGGATGATGTCGGGGCCCGCCTCGCTGAGCCCGAGGTAGCGGACCTTGCCCTCGGCGATCAGCTCGCCGACCGTGCCCGCGACGTCCTCGATCGGCACGTCCGGGTCCACGCGGTGCTGGTAGAGCACGTCGATGTGGTCGGTGCCGAGGTGGCGCAGGCTGTTCTCGGTGACCTCGCGGATGTGCTCCGGGCGGCTGTCCAGCGCGGCTCCGACCGCCTCGGGGTCGCTCAGGTCGAAGCCGAACTTGGTGGCGATCACGATGTCGTCGCGGAAGTCCCGCACGGCCCGGCCGAGCAGCCGCTCATTGCTGCCGGTGCCCATGCCGTACAGCTCGGCGGTGTCGAAGAGGGTGACGCCCAGCTCGTAGGCCCGGCGGATGGTGGCGCTGCCGCCCGGCTCGTCGCCGGTGCCGTAGGCCATGGTCATGCCCATCGTGCCGAGGCCGATCGCCCCGGCCTCCAGACCCTGGGTACCGAGTGCCCGCCGCGGCAGGCTCTTGTCTTTCTGTGTCATGCCGCCCACGCTAGGCTCGCGCCACCTGCGGAGGCATGGGGCACGGACCGCACAGACTTGCCTAATACTCTCAAGGGGGCAGGGGTACGGGGTAGTGGCGGAGGACGGGGCAGTGGCGGAGGACAGGGCAGTGACGCAAGACAGGGCAGTGGCGGAAGGACGAGCAAGGGACAGATCCGCGCTGGACGGTCTCGCGGCGGCCATCACCCGGCATCGCGACGGCCTGTGGTCCGAGACCGCGGCGCCACGCCTCACGCTGGTGGCGCTGGACGAGTTCATCGCACCCATCGACATCGTCTACGAGCCGATGATCTGCTTCATCGTCGACGGGGCCAAACGCGCTGTCGCGGGCGACCGTCAGTGGGTGACCGGACGCGGCGAGATGTTCCTCAACACGCTCGTCCTGCCGGTCACCGCCGTGTTCGAGCGGGTGCCGTACCGCGCGGCGGTGCTACGGCTCGACAGCGGCGTGCTCGCCGATCTGCTGGTCGAGCTGGACGACGCGCGGCCCCCCGCGTCGCGCGCCGCCGGTGAGCAGATCTCCGCCCCCATGTCCCCGCAGCTCGTCGACGCGCTCACCCGCTGGGTGCGGCTGCTCGACACTCCGGACGACATACGGCCGCTGGCGGCCCGTACCGAGAGCGAGATCCTCTACCGGCTACTCAGCGGCCCGCTCGGCACGGCCCTGCGCCAGTTCACGCTGTCGGGTTCGAGCGCGGCCCGGGTGCGCGCGGTGGCCGCGTGGATCTCGGCGCACTACGCGGAGCCGCTCAGCATCGGCACGCTCGCGGCCCTGGCCCATATGAGCCCGGCCACCCTGCACCGCCGCTTCAAGGCCGCCACCGGAATGAGCCCGCTGCGCTTCCAGAAGCAGCTGCGGCTCCAGGAGGCCCGCCGACGGCTGGTCGCGGGCGACACCACGGCGGCGCTCGTCGCGGAGGCGGTCGGGTACGTGAGCGCGACGCAGTTCAACCGGGAGTACCGGCGCGCCTACGGCCTGCCGCCCGCCCAGGACGCCGTCCGCCTGCGCGACCGGCTGACGAGCGCGGAACGGGGCTGACGCCCCGGAACAGCACAACCGCCCCGGAGGCCAGGACGTGCGGCCTCCGGGGCGGTTGCGCGGTGCGCGGGTGTGCTGTGTGCGGTGTGCGGTGTGCTGTGTGCGCGAGGAGCGCGGTGCGGAGGCGCTCAGCCGCCTACGTGAGCAGGTACGCCTTCACGACGGTGATGCTGTACGTGTTGCCGCTCTTGTCCGTGAGCTTGGCCTTCAGGGAGACCGAGGTGGCCTTCTTCGGGTGGTCGAGGGAGAGCGTGCGCTTGCCCTTCTTGGTGGTGACGGGGGCCTTGGACCACTTCTTGCCGCCGTTGTAGGAGACCTGGACGGCGAGGGACTTGAACTTCTTGGCCGCCGGACCCTGGATGGTCAGCGGGACCGTGAGCCTCTTGCCCGCCTTGGCGGTGCTGGCCGGGGTCAGCTTCGGGGCGAAGCGGACCGTGGAGAGCGGCAGGGTGGTGGTCCGGTCGCCCGCGGGCTTCTTCGAGGTGAACGTCCAGGCCGCGACGAGCCGGGTGGAGACACCGGCGACCTTGGTGGAGCGGGTCACGTCCGTACTGACGCGGTACGTGGCGGACTTGGCCGGCAGCCCTCCGAACTCCCCGCAGAGCGGACCCTTGACACCGACGGCCTTCTTGCCGTTGACGGAGATGACGGTCCGCTGCTTCGTCGTGACCGACTCTCCGTCGTGACCGGCGCCGTCGGTGAACTCCGCTATGCAGAAGTCGAATTCGTTGCCCGTGCGCCGGGCGCTGTTGTACTGGTCGACCTTCGGACTGAACACACCGACGTTGAAGGTCCGCCCGTAGGTCTTCCTGGGCAGGTAGACCTTGGGACCGCTCTCGGTGAAGGTGGCATCGAGGTTCGTGCCCCTGGCGTCGGTCTGTCCGACGCCGAACTCCCACCGGGACCCCTTGGGCGCGGAGAGATACGTCTTCGCCGTGGCGGGCAGGGCGAAGGGCCTGGAGACCGTTTCGGACCCGGTCCCCGACGGCAGCTCCCACGTCGGGCTGATGAACCCCTTGCGGTTCTTCGCGGAGGAGCCGATCCTCATCTTCACCAGGGCCAGTTCGCTCTTGGCGACCTTGTGGCTGAAGCCGGTGTGCAGCGAACCGGTGCGGTGGTAGAGGAGGTTGTAGGTGGTGCTGCCCTTCTGCCAGGTGCCGCCCAGCTGGGAGCCGAACCGCTTCGCGGACAGGGCGGGCCCGACGTGGCCGGTGCGCAGGCCGCTGAACGAGTCGGCTTCCAGCTTGCTGGAGTAGTAGCTGTCCGCCGCCCGCTCGAAGCCGTACCGCACGAACACGTCGACGGCCTTGGCGGACTCCGGCACGGTGATCTTCACCGGCTTCGCCTTGCGCGCGTCGAAGGTGACCGTGGAGTTCTTGGTGACGGAGATCCTCGGCCGCACCATCAGCGCGACATCCGGGTCGGCCTTCGCGCCCTTGGGGGTCTGGACCAGCGACTCCAGGAGGTACGTGCCCTTCGGCACACGCGTCTTGACGACGCCGTCCCCGTCGGTGTCGTACACGTCCTGCCAGAACTCGACATTCTTCTCGACGATCGTGGTGCCCGACCGCGAGGGCCTGCCCTGGGTGTCGACGTACTTCAGGGTGAGGTCGTACGCCTCCGCCTCGCGCAGCACACCGAAGGTGGTGCGCACGCTCTGGCCGCCACCGGCCGCCTTCGCGACGAGCGTCCCGCTGTACGAGCCGTCCGGGCCGTCGATCCGGGTGTTCGTGGTGAGGCCGACGCTCGCGGTGCCGCCGGGCGGGACGGTGACATGGTCGGCGCCGGTGCGGAAGAACCCGGCCGGGGCGGGCTTGCCCTTGGGGCCGGTGCTCTCCAGGGAGAGGCCGAGGGTGACCGGCTCGCCGCCGTCGTTGCGGTAGGTGATCTGCCTGGTCACCGGCTGGTCGTCGGTGTGCGGCCACTGCTGCGTGCCGAAGTTCACCGAGGTCTGCTCGCTGACGACGATCTGGGTCATCGCCTTCGCCAGGTCGGTCCTGCCGGTGCCCTGCTGGAAGGGGGCCGGACCGCTGGTGGGCTTGGCCGAGGAGGTCAGCGCCTGCTTGATCCGTTCACCGGTCCAGTCGGGGTGCCGCTGCGCGAGGATCGCGGCGGCGCCCGAGACGTGCGGGGTGGCCATCGACGTACCCGACATCGCCACGTAGCCGGGGGCGACCGGGGTGCCGACGCTGCGAGCGGCCTTCGCCGCGACGATGCCCACACCGGGGGCGGTGATGTCGGGCTTGAGCGAGCCGTCGGCCGTCGGGCCGACGCTGGAGAAGGCCGCGATCCTGTCCGCGCGGTCCACCGCGCCGACGGTGAGCGCGGAGGCCGCGCTGCCGGGGGAACCCACCGTCCCGGCGTCGGGGCCGTCATTGCCCGCCGCGATGACGAAGAGGATGCCCTGCTCGGCGGATATCCGGTCGACGGCGGCTTCCAGCGGGTCGACCGCGGGGCCGTCCTCGGAGCCGAGGCTCAGGTTGGCGACCTTCGCGCCCTGGTCGGCGGCCCACTGCATGCCCGCGATGATGCCCGAGTCGCTGCCGGACCCGTCGTCGCCGAGCACCTTGGCGCTGAGGATCTTCGCGCCGGGCGCGACGCCCTTGTACTTCCCGCCGGACTTGGCACCGGACCCCGCCACGGTCGAGGCGACATGCGTGCCGTGGCCGTCGTGGTCCACGGTGTTGCCCGCACCCGAGAAGTCCTTGTGCGCGATCGCGACTCCCTTGAGGTCGGGGTGCGTCCGGTCGACGCCCGTGTCCAGGACGGCGACCTTCACGCCGCTGCCGTCGTACCCGGCCCGCCACGCCGTCGGCGCGCCGATCTGGGACACGCTCCTGTCCAGCGCGGCCGTGCGCTTCCCGTCCAGCCACACCCGGGCGATACCCGGCGCGACCGCCCGTGCCTCACGGCCCTGCCCGGCCGACCCGGCCGATCCGGCTGCCCCTGACGCCCCGGACGACCCGGACGCTCCGGACGACCCGGTCGTCAGGGCGTCCCACACCTCGGGCGACTCGGTCTTGGGCGCGCTCAGGGCCTCACCCGCGACGGCGGGCAGACTCCGGCGCACCTCGACGTCCGCCGCCGCGATCGCCGACTTCGCGGCGGCCCGCTGCTTCGTGTACGAGACGATCAGCGGCACCGTCCCACGGTGCGCGTCGTCGTACTCCGCCCGCAGCAGCCCCGACACGTTGAACAGCCGCCGGTCCAGCGTGCCCTGCCCGATGAGCCGGGCCGCGTCGGCCGGGAGCACGTACGTGTCGTCCCCGACCCGTTTGACGGAGACCAGCACGCCCTCACGGCCCTGGGCACGCTGGACGCGGGTCACCCGGCCACCGGCGTCGACATGCACCCGGTCGCCTGTGATCAGGGTGACCACGGACCCGGTGTCTCCCCGTCCGTGTCCCTGTCCGTGTCCCTGTCCGTGTCCCTGTCCGTTTCCCTGTCCCTGTCCTTTCCCTTGCCCTTGCCCCTCCCCCTCCCCCTGCCCTTGCTCCGCCGTGGAAGCGACCGCCGCCGCGCCCGAAGCCGCCCCCGCTGTCAGCCCCGCCGTGAGCAGTGCGGCCACTATGGCCGCACCGGCTCTCTTCGTGTGTGTGAGCAAAGCTCCCCGCCCCTTGGGTCAATGAATTGACGCATCGATCGATGCGTCAACCGGCCGCGCTGAAAGCCCAGTTCAGGAACGCGTGCCTGGCCGGTGGCCGGTGCCCACTCTGTCGCGTGGGAGCGGTGGCGACCTGAGTAGGCGTACTCAGGCTCCGGTCAACCAGCGGGCGTGTTCGGGGCGGGCCATGTACTACCTGAGCGGTACGGCCCGTGCGACCCAAGTCGCGCACGCGCCGCGGGCGTTGTATCCGGTCCGGAGCGGTCGCCGCGGTCGCCGCGGGGCGCCGCGGACTCCGCGGGGCGCCGCGGACTCCGCGGGGCGCCGCCTAGAAGACGCGGTCGCGCCGGATGTGGTGCGGGATGAGGTCGAGGAAGGCCCGCAGCGCGCGGGTGGGCGGTCGCGCCGCCGACGCGACCGCGTTGAGCGTCCAGGAGAGACGGGCGTCCGCGACGGGAACGGTGCGTACCGCGTCCCCGGCCGCCGCCGCGAACTCCGGGGGCAGCAGCGCCACGCCCAGGCCGTGCGCCACGTAATCCGCGATCGTGGTGATGTCCGAGACCTCGATCAGGACCCGCCGGGCCAGCTCCGCCCTCGTGAACGCGTCGTCCACGAGACGGCGTTGACCGAATCCCGGGGGCATGTCGACGAAGGGCTCCCCCGCGATGTCCCTCAGCCGCGCGCTCTTCCGGCTGGCCAGCGGGTGGTCGGCCGGAACCAGCAGCTGGAGGTGGTACCTCTTGAGCGGCCTCGCCGTGAGGGGCTCGCCCTTGATGTCCGTCCCCACGAAGGCCACGTCGACGTGGCCCTCCTTGATTCTCTGGATCAGCCCGGAGGCTCCCCGCTGGGAGGTCTCGGTACGCAGCCGGACCTCCGGATGCCGCCGGTGGAAGTCGCCCGCGAGAGCGGGCACGTCGATCACGGTCAGCCCGCCGAGAACGCCTACGGTGAGGCTGCCGCGCAGCCCGGTGGAGAGCGGCTCCACCACGGCGCGGGCCCGGTCGAGTGCCTCGATCGCGGTACGCGCCTCGGGCAGGAACGCCGCACCGGCCTCCGTCAGCCCGACCGACCGCGTGGAGCGGATGAGCAGTTCGGCCCGTAGCTCCTGCTCCAGGGCCTTGACACCGGCCGACAGCGTGGACTGGGTGACGTGCAGCCGCTGGGCCGCCCGCGTGAAGTTCAGCTCCTCGGCGACGGTGATGAAGTACTCCAGCCTTCGCTGATCCACCGGCCCCTCCCTCCGAGCGGCGCGCTTCCCACCGCACCTCATTCATCGACATTTACGATTGAATATTCGAAAACATTCGTTGGACACGATAGCCAGTCGGAGCGACGGTTGTCGTGCGGGCGGCCGTCACCCCGTCCAGGAAGAAGGGCCACGCGGCAGGCGGGCCCGACCCACCACCAGCGGAAGGAACAGCGGCGATCTGTCCGGCCGCACCCGTTCCCGAAGGGCCTCCGTATGACCACTCCCGCCACACCTCCCTCTCGCGAGGCCGTCACGGCCCGTACGAGCCGTACAGCTCGTGCGGCTCGTGCGGCCCGTACAGCTCGTGCGGTCGGCACGGCTGGCACGGCTGCCATGGCTGGTACGGGCCGTACGGCTGGCACGGGCCACACGGGCCACACGGGCCACACGGGCCACACGGGCCATACGGGCCATACGGGCCATACGGCTCACGCCGCGCCGCCCGGGTCGGGCCGCCGTCCCGTCCGGCCCGGTTCCCTGGCCGTCGTGGCGGCGATCGCGGCCGGAACGGTCGTACCGGTACAGGCCAGGCTCAACGGCGAACTGAGCCATCACCTCGACGACGGCATCGCTGCGGCGGCGATCAGCTTCACGGGCGGATTCGTCCTGCTGTCCCTCCTCGCCCTCTTCTCACCCGGGCTGCGTGACGCGCTGCGCCGACTGGCCGGTGCCGTCCGGGACGGCCGGCTGCCCCGCGGGTACCTGCTGGCCGGTGTACTCGGCGGCACGTTCGCGCTGGCCCAGTCCACCGCCGCGCTGATCACCGGCATCGCCGTGTTCACGGTGTCGGCCATCGCAGGTCAGACCCTCGGCGGTCTGACCGTGGACGCCCGGGGCATAGGCGGCGGCCTGCGGCAACACCCGGGCGCCGCACGGCTCGTGGGCGCCGCCGTCATCCTGGTGGCCGCCGTCGTGTCGGCGTTGCCCCGCCTCACCAGTACCCCCGCTCCCGCCACCGTCGCCCTGCCCGCACTCGCGGCGATCGCCGCCGGTTTCCTGCTCGGTGTGCAGCAGGCCCTGAACGGGGCGTCGGCCGCCGCGTCGGGCTCGCCGCTGGCGGCGACCTGGCTCAACTTCTGCGTCGGAGCGGTGTTTCTCGGCGCCGTCTGGGGCGTGAAGACACTCGTCCAGGGAACGTCGGGGCAGCCGCTGCCCACCAGTTGGTGGGTCTACCTCGGCGGGCTGTGCGGCACGGTGTTCGTCGGCGCCTCGGCGTTCCTCGTACGCCGGATCGGCGTCCTGCTGCTGGGCATGGCCTCGATCGCGGGACAGCTCGCCGGTTCGATCGCCCTGGACTTCCTGGTCCCCTCCGGCGGCCGGTCGTCCCCCTCCGCCCTCACCGTCCTCGGCGCGTCGCTCACCTTCGCCGCCGTCTGGACAGCCTCCCGGCGCCCCCGTGGCACCGCAGGGCAGTGACCCCCATCCGCCCCTCCTTAGAGGCCGCGCGAATAGGTGGGGCGGCCTCTTAAACCCACAGTGCCGCCCGCGGCACGAAAGGAATGAACAGATGTCCCCCAACCAGCCCCAGAACGAGGAACGCCTCCTGATCAAGGGCGCGTACCTGATGACGCAGGACGAGCAGCTCGGCGACTTCGTCGGCGACGTCCTCGTCGCCGACGGCAGGATCGTCGGCATCGGCCGGGACCTGACCGACGACCGGGCCAGGACCGTCGACGGCACGGGGAGCGCCGTACTGCCCGGCTTCATCGACACGCACCGCCACAACTGGCAGGGGGCGCTGCGCAACCTGGGTCCCGCCTGGACCTACCAGGAGTACCGCGGCCAGGTGCAGATCGGCCTCGGCCAGCACTTCGAACCGCGCGATGTCCGCGTCGGCAACCTGGCGGCGGACCTGTTGTCCCTCGACGCCGGGGTGACGACCGTGCGGGACGAGTCCCACATCAGCAACAGCCCCGAGCACTCGGACGCGGCGATCGCGGCACACTGGGAGTCGGGCATCCGCGCCGTGTTCGACCACGGCTGGCCGTCGACGGAGGCCGAGCAGTGGCAGTTCGGCAGCGACCGCTCACACCCCGACGACATCCGGCGCATCCGCGAGGAGGTGCTGTCCGACGACTCCGCGCGGGTCACACTCAACGCGATGCTCCGCGGACCGGAGATGTCCACCCCCGCCGTCGCCGAGCAGGACATCCGGCTCGCCCGGGAACTGGGCCTGCGGATCAGCATGCACGTGGGACTCGGCGAGTGGGGAGCGGAGCAGCAGTCCATCCGGCGGCTCGCCGAGACGGGACTGCTGGCCTCCGACATGACGTTCATCCACTGCTGTACGTCGACCGACGAGGAGCTGAGGATGCTGGCCGCGCACGGAGCCAGCGCCTCCGTGGCCGGGGCCCTGGAGGTCTTCATGCCGGGCCTCGGCCAGCCGGCCACCAACCGGCTGCTGGCCGCCGGTGTCCGCCCGAGCCTCAGCGTGGACACCGAGACGATCGTGAGCGGCGACATGTTCGGCGTCATGCGGGCCACGCTCGCCTACCAGCAGTTGATCCGCGCGGGCGCGGCGGGACCGATGGACCGGGCTCCCGGCCTGCCGACCTTCGACGCCGCCGACCTGCTCTCCTTCGCGACCATCGAGGGCGCACGGGCCGCAGGGATCGACGACCGCACCGGCAGCCTGACCCCGGGCAAGGAGGCCGACCTGATCATGATCCGCCTCGACCACGCCAACACACTGCCCGCCACGGACGTCGCCGCCACGATCGTCGCGGGCGGCCACGCCGGCAACGTCGACCTGGTCATGGTGGCCGGTGACGTCGTCAAGGAGCACGGTGTGCTGAGGGCGGGGAACGCGGTCTTCGACGAGGCGGCGGCCTCCCGCGACCGGCTGTTCCACGCAGCCGGTCTGCGGCTCCCCGGCTGAGGGGGCGGGGTTTGGGGTGCCTCTATGTCCTTCGT
>NZ_QQNA01000080.1 GCF_003346515.1 Streptomyces corynorhini | reverse complement strand
GTGGAAGCTCGGCTGGCTCGACGACGAACAGATCGGCTGCGCCTCCGCGCACGGCAGCAGCGACTTCCTGCTCTCCCCGCTGGCGACCACCGGCGGACCCAAGATCGCCTTCGTGCCCGTCTCCAAGGAGTCGGGGTACGCGGTGGAGGTACGGACGAGGGCGGGCAACGACGAGGCCATCTGCCGGCCCGGCGTGCTGATCTACCGGGTCGACGCGGGCGTCGACACCGGCCGGGGTCCGGTCACGGTCTCGGACAGCAAGGAGAACAGCGGCGGCTGCACACGGCGGCCCAACGTGCACGCGGAGCTGTCGGACGCACCGTACGAGCCGGGCCAGACCTTCGTGGACAAGGGCAACGGCATCCGGATCTCGGTGCTCTCGCAGGAGCCGGACGACACCTTCGCGGTGCGCGTGACGAGGTCCTGAACCGCGCTAGTGGGGGGAGGCGGGGAGGTGACCGTCGGGCCCGTAGCGCCCTACGGCCCCACGGAGCCAAGGACCACAGGTCTACGGAGCCACGTACCGCGGAGCTACAAAGAACTACGGGCCACGGAACTACAGACCACGGAGCTACGGGAGCGTGAGCGCGGCGAAGGCTTCGTCGAGGAGGCCGACAAGGTCCGACTCCCCCTCGGACACGAGCCAGTGGTCCAGGGCGATGTTCAGGCACTCCAGCGCCGCCGCGGCCTTCACCGACAGCGCCACCGTCCCGGCGCGCGGCGGGTCCGCGCGGTCGGCCAGGGCCCGGACCAGCAGGGGGCGCCAGCTGTGCTGCTTCTCGCGCTGTCGGCTGCACAGGGCCGGAGTGCTCATGATGAGGCGCGTCGTGGCGAGTGCCTCGGCCGGATCCTGGTGGTACGAGCCGATGACGACATCCAGTGAACGCCGCAGCGCCGTCCAGTCGGCCCACCCGGGCGCAGCCCAGGCACCACACGGGCACCATCCGGGCACAGCCCCTTGAGACCGGGGCCGCCATGGCGGTATCGGCCCCGCACTCGCCCGACCCGTGGGGACGGGGAACGGCGAGAGCCTTGAGCCCGGCGGCGAGCACTCTCTGCTCGCCGCCGGGCTCAACGGCGTTCTTCGACGCCTGCGACGGCGCGCTACGGCCTGTGACGGCCCGCGCGGGACGGTTGGCGCGGTCCGTACCGTCAGTGCGGCCGGTCGGCGTGGCCGGGGTCGGTGCGACCAGGGTCAGTACGACCGGGGTCAGTGCGACCGGCCTGCTCGGGACTTCGTCAGTTGCTCACCGCGACGGACCCGGCATCGGTCCCGGTCTTGGTCCCGGTCTCGGTCCCGGTCCCGGTCCCGGTCTCGGTCTTGGTCCCGGCCTCGGCTCCGGCTCCGGGCTTCGCCGGGTGCCGTGCGTCGTCCTGCCCCGGCGGCGGAGCGGGGATGAAGGCGGCGATGATCGCGGAGACCAGGGCGAGGCAGCCGCCGATGAGCAGACCGGTCCGGAAGCCGTTCTCGGAGGTGAAGGTGAAACCGCCGACGGTGGTGGTCATCTGGGCGAGGACGACGCCGACGACAGCGGCGCCGATCGAGGTGCCCAGGGAACGCATCAGCGTGTTGAAGCCGTTGGCGGCGCCTGTCTCGGCGACGGGTACCGCGCCCATGATCAGCGCGGGCATGGCGCCGTACGCGAGGGCGACACCGCTGTTGACGATCATGACGGCGACCATGAGACCCGGCGCCGTGCCGCTCAGCAGCAGCGAGACACCGTAACCCGCGGCCAGCACGAGCGCTCCGCAGACGAGCGTGAACTTCGGGCCGCGCGCGTTGGTGAGCCTGCCTCCGACCGGGGAGACGATCATCATCATCAGGCCGCCGGGCAGCAGCCACAGACCGGCCGCCAGCATGCTCTGGCCCAGGCCGTACCCCGTGGCCGCGGGGAACTGGAGCAGCTGCGGCACGACGAGCATGCTGGCGTACATGCCGAAGCCGATGAACACGGAGGCGAGGTTGGTCAGCAGGACCCTCGGGCGGACGGTGGTCCGCAGATCCACCAGCGGGTCGGTGGTGCGCCACTCGAACCAGCCCCAGGCGACCAGGACCACGGCAGCCGCCACGAACAGGCCGAGGATCGTGCCCGAACCCCAGCCCCAGTCGGCCCCCTTGGACACCGCGAGCAGCAGGCAGACCAGGCCCACGCCCAGACCGAGCGCGCCGAGGACGTCGAAGCGCTGGCCCTTGCCCGCCGCGGGGACATCGGGGATCAGCGCGTAGATGAGCATCGCGACGGCGGCGGCCAGGACGGCGGATCCCCAGAACAGGAAGCGCCAGTTGGTGTACTGGGCGACGGCCGCCGCGATCGGCAGGCCGAGACCGCCGCCGATGCCCATGGAGGCGCTGACCAGGGCGATGGACGAGCTGAGCTTCTCGGGGGCGACGACGTCGCGCAGGAGGGCGATGCCCAGCGGGACCATGCCCATCCCGATGCCCTGGAGCCCCCGGCCGACGATCATGGGGACCACGGAGCTGGACAGGGCGCAGACGACCGATCCGGCGATCAGCGGCACCGAACACACCAGGAGCATGCGGCGCTTGCCGACCAGGTCGCCGAGGCGGCCCGTGATCGGGACGCACACACCGGCGACCAGGAGGGTGGCCGTGACGACCCACGCCGAGTTGGAGGCGGAGGTGTGGAGGATCTTCGGCAGATCGGCGAGCAGCGGGGTGACGAGCGTCTGCATGATCGCGGCGGTGACGCCTGCGAGTGCCAGCGTGGCGACCACTCTGCCGGATCGGTCGGCCGTGGGCGGATGGGGCATGGAGGTTCCTCGGGTGGATTCGGGAGGGAGGCGTGGCGTCGCGGACCGCCGTGGGGCGGCTCGGATGTCGCGTGCGGCGGGCCGCGTGCGGCGGGCCGCGTGCGGCGGGCATCAGGGGCGCGTCGGCGCGCGTTGGCGCGTCGGCACAAATATTTCAGTCAATCGCTTCAATTAAGGGCCAACTATCAGTTCAAGGCCGATGAGGTGTCAACTTGAAGGGAGTGGCAACTATCACTTGCTATCGTCGGCTTTGTGTCTACTGATTCCTCCGGACCCGCTCGCACCGGGTCCGATCCGGCCGGACCCCCTTCGACCGGATCCGATTCGGCCGGATCCGATTCAGCCGGGTCCGATTCGGCCGGATCCGGCTTCTCCCGGCCGCTGCGCGCCGATGCCGCGCGCAACTCGGAGAAGATCGTCAGGGCCGCCCGCGAGATCTACGCCGAGCGCGGGCCCGACGCCATGCTGGACGAGGTGGCGCGACGGGCCGGTGTGGGGATCGCGACGCTGTACCGCCGCTTCCCCGACAAGGGCGCCCTGTTGCGGGCCGTGCTGAACCAGCAGTTCGCGGAGCGGGTCGAGCCCGCTCTCGGCCGGGCCCTGGAGGACGCCGACCCGCGCCACGGCCTGGCCGTGGCGATGGAGGCCGCGCTGTCGTCCGCCGCGGGCGAGTACAACGTGCTGATCGCCGCGCGGAAGACGGGGGTGCTGACGAGCGGGATCGGAGACCGCTTCTTCGACGCCCTGGACCCCCTGGTCGAGCGCGGCCAGCGCTCCGGGGTGATCCGCGAGGACCTCGTACCGCAGGACGTACGCAGGATCATGACCATGCTCGTCAGCGTGCTGTGGACGATGGAACCCGGGCAGGACGGCTGGCAGCGCTACGTGACGCTGGTGCTGGACGGCCTCGCCCCGGCCGCCGCCAGCACGTTGCCGTATCCCGCGCCCGAGCTGCGGCGGCGCGAGAGCTGAGCAGGAGACCGTTCCCTGCGAAGGCGGACTGTTCGGCGGAGACCGGCTGTTCGGCGGGGGCGGACCCGTTCGGCGGAGACGGACCGTTCGGCGGGGGCGGCCGCCCCGACCCCGTCCCTCGTACCGCCTCCGCCGACAGTCCTCTAGCGATCCGCGGGTTCGAGGGGTTCCGCGGGTTCCTGGGGTACGGAGATGGCCGCGCCCGGACACATGGCGGCCGCCTGCCGAGCCCTGCCGCGCACCGGGGGCGCGGGAGTGGCGTCGAGGACGACGACCTTCCCGTCCTCTTCGCTCTGGTCGAACACCTCGGGCGCGGTCATGACGCACTGCCCGGACGCGACGCACCTGGCCCGGTCGGCTTCCACCCGCACAGCGGCTCCTTCCCGGTCGGCTGCCTGGTGGGCGGGGGGCCTCACCACAGGACGGGTACGGTGCTGACGCCGCCGGTCAGACGCTCGGAGTGCTCGCGCAGGGTGCGCGGGTCGACCTCCAGGCGCAGGCCGGGGAAGCGGCGGAAAAGCGCGGTGAAGGCGATGCGCATCTCCGTACGCGCCAAGGCGTTGCCGATGCAGTAGTGGCCGCCGTGGCCGAAGGCCAGATGCGCGTTGGGGGTGCGCTCCGGGGCGAAGGCGTCAGGATCGGCGAACGCCTCCCCGTCCCGGTTGGCGGCGTTGATCGCGACGAGGACGGCGTCCCCGCGCGCGACGGTGACCGCGCCGACCCGTGCGTCCTCCCGGGCGTACCGCATGAGGCCGAGCCCGCCGGGGGCGGTGATGCGGAGGATCTCCTCCACGGTCGACTGGACCAGCCCCTCGGGATCGGCGGCGAAGCGGTCGCGCCGGGCGGGATCGCTCAGCAGGAACAGGGTGCCCATGTCGATGCGGGCCGAGGTCGTCTCATGGCCGGCGAACAGCAGACCGGCGGCGAGCCGGGTCATGTCGTCTTCAGTGAAGGAGGGGTCCTCCGCCTGGACGGCGAGGATGTCGGTGACGACGTCCTGCCCCGGCCGGTCCCGTTTGGTCGCGGCGAGCCGTCCCATGTAGGTCTGGAAGTCCGCCATCGCCCGCTGGGCGTCGCCCCCGCCGTCGAGGACGCCGATGCGCTCGGACCAGTCGCGCAGCAAGTCGCGGTCGGACGCCGGTACGCCGAGCAGTTCGCAGATCACCTGCACCGGCAGCGGGAAGGACAGCAGGTCGTGCAGGTTGACCGCGGTGTGCGGGTCGCGGGCGCGGGCGTGCTCCATCTCGTCGAGGCAGCGCTCCGTCAGCTCCTCGATCCGGCCCGACAGCCGCCGCATGCGCGGAGCGGAGAACGCGGGCGTGAGGACCTTGCGCATCCGAGCGTGCTCGCGCTCCTCGTCCTCGAAGCTGCCGGTGGGCCCGGACTGGATCGCGGCCGACGAGATCTTGGACGCGGTCTCGGGGGCGGGGTGGGCCTTGCCGAAGCGGCGGTCCCCCAGGACCTCGCGGGCCTCGTCGTACGCCGTCACCAGCCAGGCCGGGTCACCGGCCGGCGTCGTGACGAGCGCGATCGGCCCCTGCTCGCGCAGCCGGCCGAGCAGGGGGGCGAGGTCCAGGGGGTTGGGGCGGTCGAAGGGCAGTCGCGGTGCGGAGGTGGGGGCGGGGGCGGTCATGAGTCTCTCCTCGCTGGCCAGGTGCCACGGAACGAATGTGCCCGCTGCTCGCACCACCGGTCGGCTCGCGACCGGCGGCACGGTTCGCGGATCCGGAGGGGACCGCGAACCCCCGGACGACCATTGCGCCTGCCCCATGAACCGACCTCCACAGGTGACACCCGACGGAGCCGACAACTAAACGATACTCAGCTATCTATTATTCGGAGCGTAACATCACCGATACCCAGCCAGCGGGTACGGGAGGTCCATTCCGGCCACGTGGCGGCGCCGACGACGGCGCCGGACACCGACGACACGTCCGGGCCCGAACTCCGTGACGAGCTTCACGAGCCACGCGGCACGGACTACGGAGCGGACTCCCCTGCCACAGTCGGGGAAGTCCGCGTGGCGAGCCGCGACAGCAGTTCATCGAGCAGGAGACGTTCACCGGGGGTGAGTTCGGTCGGCGCGTGGTCGAGGACCGCCGCCAGGGCCGTCGCGCGCGGAGCGGGCTCGGCGACATCGGCGGGTACGTCGGCGACGATGCCCGCGATCACGGATTCGCGCAGGCGCACCGACAGGCCGGGCTCATGAGCCTCAGCCGGTGAGCCCAGCAGTGACAGCGTGGCGCCCAGCGCGGCCGCGTGCGTCATCTCGGCGGCCAGCGGGACGGGCACAGCGAGTTTCCCGGCCTCCGCGATGCGCTGGATCAGTCCGCGCAGGATGTCCAGGGCGGATTTCGCGGCAGGGATCGGCGCCTCCGGCCGCGCCCCACCGAACATGATCAGGTAGTGCCCCGGGTTCTCCAGGCCGAATCCCACGTGCAGATCCCACCCCGCGCGCAGGTCGTCGACGGGGTCCGCATGCCGCTTCAGTTCCGACTTGTCGGCGAGGTACCGCTCGAAACCATCCGCCGCGACAGCCTTGAACAGACCGTCCATATCGCCGAACAGCCGGTAGAGAGTGGGCGCTTGAATGCCGGATCCGGCACACACCGCACGGGTGGTGACCGCCGAGGGACCGCCGTCGGCGAGCAGCCGCGACGCCACCTCGATCACGCGCCGTCTGGTCTCGTCCCTCGATGGCATACCGAGACGCTAACGCACAGGCATTAGCGGCGCCAACGCCCGTGACGGGATCCTGAAATCGACGCTAACAAAAATCCGGTAGCGCATGCTTGACAGGTGCCCCCACTAACGCGATGCTGGTATCACCGCTAACGCAAGCGCCAACGAGAGGTGGACCATGAGCAACGATTCCCAGCGTGTCGCGATCGTCACCGGCGGTTCCGGCGGCATCGGTTCCAGTGCCGCCCGGCGCCTGGCCGCGGACGGCTTCGCGGTCGTCGTGCACTATGCGCGCCATGCCGCACCGGCCGAGGAGGTCGTCGAGGGGATCCGCGCGGCCGGCGGTGTGGCCTCGGCTTTCGGCGCCGACATCGCCGAGGAG
This sequence comes from Streptomyces corynorhini, assembly GCF_003346515.1. Lineage (GTDB taxonomy): Bacteria > Actinomycetota > Actinomycetes > Streptomycetales > Streptomycetaceae > Streptomyces > Streptomyces corynorhini. Next base: position 58,774 of record NZ_QQNA01000080.1, on the reverse strand, counting down.
CCCGAGGCGGCGGCCCTCTTCCAGCACGCCAAGGACGAGTACGGCCATGTCGACGTGGTCGTGCACTCGGCGGGCATCATGCCGCTCGCGCCGATCGCCACCATGGACCTGGACACCTTCGACCGGATCATGCGGACCAATCTGCGCGGGACCTTCGTGGTCGACCGCCTCGCCGCCCAGCACATCCGTACCGGCGGCGCGATCATCAACTTCTCCACGACCGTGACCAAGCTGCAGATGCCCACGTACGGCGCCTATGCCGCCTCCAAGGGGGGCGTCGAGGCCCTGACCCTGATCCTCGCCCGCGAACTGCGCGGCCGTGACATCACGGTCAACGCCGTCGCGCCCGGCCCGACCGCCACACCGCTCTTCTTCGAGGGCAAGAGCCAGGAACTCACCGAGAACATCGCGCGGGCCAATCCGATGGAGCGCCTCGGCACCCCGGAGGACATCTCCGAGGTCGTCGCGTTCCTGGCCGGCCCCGGCCGATGGGTCAACGGTCAGGTCCTGTACGCCAACGGCGGTATGGCATGACCCTTCCTCTCCCGCACCCCGCCGTCGCCGCTGTCCCCACGGACCGAACTCACGGAAGTCACGAAACCCACGGAAGTCACGGACTCACGGAGCCCCGCAGATCCCACGGAACCCACAGAACCGGCAGAACCGGCAGAACCCACAGAACCCGCAGAACCTTCAGAGCCCACGACGGGATCAGACGGTGAGGACGAGCTTGCCCTGAAGATGACCGCTTTCGAGCAGCCGGTGCGCGTCGGTGACACGCTCGAACGGGAACGTCTCCTGGACGTGGACCCGGAGCCTGCCCCGTTCGACGAGTTCGACGAGACCTCGCAGGGCGACCGGATCGGGGTCGACCGCAATGCCGCTGAAGCGCCTGCCGGCCGCCTCGTACGTGGCGACGAGCCGCACGTCCTCCTCGGCCACCGCCGTCACCAGGTGACCGCCAGGACGGAGCACTTCGAGCGACCGCGCGGCGGTGTCGCCGCCGATCGTGTCGAGCACGACATCGATGTCACCGACCGCCCCGGTGAAGTCGACCGCCGTGTAGTCGATCACCTCGTCGGCACCGAGCCCCTCGACGAACTCCCGCTTGCTTCCGCTGGCGGTCGCGATCACGTGCGCCCCGAGCGCCTTCGCGATCTGGATCGCTACGTGGCCGACCCCGCCACCACCGCCGTGGACCAGGACGCGGTCGCCCTCGGTCACGCCGCCGAGGTCGACGAGGCCCTGCCAAGCCGTCAGCCCGACGACCGGCAGCGCCGACGCCTCGACGTGCGAGAGGGACGCCGGCTTGCGCACCAGGTGCAGCGCCGGCGCCGAGACGACCTCGGCGTACGCGCTCGCCGCCCGCGGGAACAGCGGCATCCCGAACACCTCGTCGCCGGGCCTCCATCGCCACGTCCGCGCCTCCTCGACCACGCCGCTGATGTCCCACCCGAGGACGAACGGCGGCCGGCCGATCAGCGGGAACCCACCGGCGCGCAGGAGCGCCTCCAGCGGGTTCAGCCCGATCGCCTTGACGCGGACGAGAACCTCGGTCGGGAGGGGCCGGGGCTCGGGCGCGTCCACGATGGTGAGCACCTCGGGACCGCCGAACGCCTGCTGGGTGATGGCTCGCATGACTCTCCTGACTTTGGAAGGGGGGAGAAAATCCAGGCTATGTTTCCGACAGGAACCGGCAGGTACCTTTGGCGCCATGAGCGGATTCGGTCCCGGTGATCCCTTTCTCGCCGACTGTCCGGCGCGTCTGACAGTCGAACTCATCGCCGACAAGTGGACGGCGGTCGTGCTCTACGGCCTCAGCGAAGGCCCGGTACGCCATGGCGAGCTGATCCAGCTGATCGGCGGCATCTCCCGCAAGATGCTCACCCAGACGCTCCGACGGCTGGAGGCGCACGGACTCATCCGCCGCCACGCCTACGCCGAGGTGCCGCCTCGCGTCGAGTACGAACTCACCCCGCTCGGGGCGACGCTGATCGATCCGATCCGCATGCTCACCGAGTGGGCGAGGACGAACGGCGACGCGGTGCTCGACGCGCTCGACTCCGGTCCCCCCGAGCCGGTCGCCCGTAACGGCTGAGGCCCCCATCGGCATAAATCCCGGCAGCGCTCACCTCAGTTTCAAGGGAGCCAGGGACAAGGCGACGGGGTCACCCGGCCTTCCCCCCCCTGGGCTGCCCAAATGCCCGACCAAGGAGCTTCTGTGCGCTGACGGTGAACCTGGAGGACGGATGACAACGGAGAAGCCGACGAATTGGCGTGGTGTGGCCGTGGTCGGCGCGCTCATGCTGGGTGCGTTCGCCTTCAACACCACTGAGAATCTGCCGATCGGCATCCTCAAGCTGATCTCGGACGACCTCGGCCGGTCGCTGTCGGCCATCGGTCTGCTGGTGTCCGGATATGGCCTCACCGTGGCCGTCATCTCGGTGCCGATCGCCAAGGTGACCCGCTCCGTCCCGCGCCGCCTCGTCCTCTGTGCCCTGCTGGCCGCGCTGTTCCTGGCGAGCCTCGTGGCGGCCACGGTCCCGTCCTACTGGGCGCTGCTGGCCGGCCGCGTGGTCACCGCGGTGGCCCAGGCCCTGTTCTGGGCGGTGATGGGACCGGTCGCGGTCGGCCTGTTCCCCCCGCGCGTCCGGGGGCGCGTCATCGGAGCGCTGTCCGTGGGCGGTTCGCTCGCCCTCGTGGTGGGGGTGCCCGGCGGCACCTGGCTGGGCCACCACACGAGTTGGCAGCTCCCGTTCCTGGTGGTCGGCGCGCTCGCCATCCCCTCCCTGATCGTGATCGCCACGGCGCTGCCGACGTCCCACCCGGAAGAGGGCCACGCCGCGCGCGGTGTCGCGCCGGACACCCGCCGCTTCGCGGTCGTGCTGGCCGTCACCGCGCTGACCGTCACCGGAGCCTTCGCCGCGTACACCTACATCTCCAACTTCCTCGTGGACGAGGCCGGGTTCGCCGAGTCCACCGTCAGCACACTGCTCCTCGTCCTCGGCGTCACCGGCATCGTCGGCGTCGCGGTGTACGGGCAGCTCCTCGACCGCTTCCCCCGGGCGACCCTGACCCTGCCCGTGACGACGCAGACGGTGGCGCTGCTCGGCCTGTACACGGCGGGCACGTCACAGACCGTGGCAGTCATCATGCTCATGTTCCTGGGCGCCTCGCTGGGGCCCGTCTTCATGGCCACGCAGAGCCGCGTCATGCACGTCGCACCGGGCCGCACGGAAACGGCCGCGGCCGCGAACAGCGCCGCCTACAACTCCGGCGTGGCCGCGGGCGCCCTCGCGGGCAGCCTGCTGCTCCCCCTCTTCGGCGCACGCGGCACCTTCCTGGTCGGCGGCCTGCTGACGGCCGCCGCACTGCTGCTCCTGCTCGAAGAGCAATTCCTGTCCCGGGGCCGCGAGGCACGGTGGACGGGCCTCGGTGGAGCGCGGAAGGGCGGCGGCATGATCGTCGGCCTCTGATCCCACCCCGCCCCCGACGGACGGATCACCCCCCGCGAAGCAACCGGACGCAACCCCTCAACGCCGAATCCGCTACCCTGTTCACGTCAGGCGGTCAACCGCCCCGCACCTGGTAAAGCTGCCGCTCCGGCGCAGTCCGCGCCGGTCAACGGGTACAGCCGTCTCGCCTTCGTCCTTCGTCGCCTTCGTTCGCCTTCGTGGGATCTGTTGGAAATTACGTCGCCGCAGGTCACGCTCTGTGTGCTGGGAGTCCTGCGAACGCGGTTCGTGACTTTTCCTAACGCTTTTCCAGGTTTGCGCAGGTCAACGTGATCCAGTACCCGCCTCACAGCTGGCACGAACGGAATCAGTAAGCAAGGGGCCCAACTCGCTAGAGGTACCCCCATTCGAACCTCCCGACTTGCTATACAAGTAGCAACAGCTGAGTCTTCAGTCATGCCCGAATGCACCACGCCTTGGCTCCCGTGGCCCCGTCTTGATCGCCCCTGTTACCTGTTGCTCCTGGACGAGCAGCAGAGGCTCATGCTGTGCGGCGGATGCTGCGGCGGCTGGACCGTTCCACAGATTCGGATGACGAACGGCGCTGATTTTCGCGCGACAGCGACAGCATTCCTCACCAAGGAGTTCGGGCTGCTCGCGCCCCGTTTCGGCCCCGTCTACGGGAGGCGCCACACGGAGTACACCGAGGATTGGGAGTTCGCCCGCGTGACGGCCACCCGCGTCTTCGTCATCCACATTAGCAACGCGGAGGGCGACCGGCTCGAGGAACGCTCAGCCACCCACGCTCGCTGGACTCTGGAATACCTGCGTAAGCGCAGGCGTGAGGTCTTCCCCGAGGGGGTGGTCACGCTCACGACGGGGTACATCGAGGGCTGGCTCCCCAATGGCCCTATCTCGCTCTTCTGAGGGGTTCTCCCCTACCAGGCCACGAGGATCCTCCCGGTACGAGACCAGGTGTAGCTCCGCAGATATCGTGCAGCGCTTGACCAGAGATCACGCAGAGTGGATTGTCAGTGCCCGCTTGCACCTTGGCCAGCATGACTAAACCTGAAGCCCGGGGCGATGCCTCGCGCCGGACCGCGGTCGAAGGCGAGCTGCGTCGCCTCGGAGAGAGCACCGTCTGCAGCGGACCCACCACCGGCCGCCCGCTCCCCGATCAGGTCAGCGAGATCCACTTCGAGAAGGTGACCTTCACGTACCCCGGCACCGCCTCGGAACCTGCCCTGTCCGGCGTCGACGTCACCATTCCCACCGGCTCGATCATCTCGACGACACCACCAGAGCCTTCCCTCACCAGGACGGCAGCCTCACACCGTCCAACAACGGCCAGCCGCAGGCGCGCTGACGCGGCGCCCCGCAAAACGACTGGGGCGGCTTGTAGATCATGATCTCCAAGCCGCCCCAACACCGCTGCGGTACCCACACGTCCCACCTGGCGAAGGCGGACTCGCCTACCGCCGACCGCTGCCGTTCTCCACGTCTGTCCACATGATCCGCCCCTCAAAGCCACCACGTTCGGCGGCCTTTTCCGCACGGCGGCGTTCAAGATCTTCCAGCGTCATGCCCAGATCCCGCGCAAGCGCGTGAACCACTTCGAGCACGTCGGCGAGCTCCTCCTTGGAATGCTCTTCCTCGGCCTCAAGGAACTCACCAACCTCCTCACTCAACTTGTCACGCAACCGCTTCCGATACTCCGGCGCACCGGCGACGTATGTGGCAGGCTCCTCCCCGTTCCGCCGGATGATCTCCGGAATCCTGTCCCGTACGAGCTTCACCATCGTACTCATCAGTGGCGCTCCGCCTTCTGGATCATCGAAACTCTCGCCCCGGCCTGATCTCCCAGGGCCCAGTCGAGACGATCCTGACCTCATCGAAATACTTCAGCCACTCAGCGATGTTCTCCGCCGCACGCTGAGCGACTTCCTCCCCGCAGCCGTCCGCTTCTAGGATCGACTGCTCAAGGTCCACCTGGTTGAGGCTGCCTTTCCTCGCGAGCGCGGCAACCTCTGGTAGCCCGTACAAACAGGTCCGTACGGCCCGTGAGAAGGCTGTCTCGTCAAGACCGGGCGGTACGTCGAGATGGGCAAGGTCCCGTACAACTCCAGCAAGAATCTCGCTCGGGAAGTCGCACTTCAGCCCGCGATAGACCCTGTAGAGACGTTGTGGCGTCCGAGTCTCTGGACGCCACAACGTGCGGATCGACTCCGCCTCATCTGCGATGACGACAACCTGAGGACGGTCTTCATCGCCAGCCAGCAGATTCGCCTGCTCACGAAGTCTCCGACCCATCTCGGCATCCGCAGGCACCGCCGATTGCTGGATCTGTTCGAGAACGGATTGCACCTCCGGGTGCTCGACAGGAACCTCTACGAGCAGCTCGAGGTTCTTCGGGATCCTCCGCCCTGTTGCACGTCCCGTGAGGTTGGCTGACCCCACGAGGCAGCGTTCGTCCGCCACATACACCTTCGCGTGTAGGTCGTGGCAAAGCACGATAGAGACTCGAGGATCCCGCTCTGCGATCTCCGCGATCTCCGGATCTGAGACGCCTGCCGCAATCTCCATGACCCCCCAGCGGGTCACACAAAGCAGTTCGACGTCTCGGTCACCGAGGGCGGCAACTGCCGCAGCGAACACTTCCTTCTTGATGAAGGGAGCTACCAGCACCACGCGTTCGCGTGCCGAGCTCAGCAACTCATGTAGCTGTCCCCAGACGTGGTCCGGTCTCACTCATCGTCCTCTTCATCAACAGTGAAGAACTCTCGGGCCATGCGACCCCAGTCCTGTCGGAAGCTCTTGATGCGATCCTTGGTGATCGGTTTCGTCGTCTCGTCCTCGAAGCGCGCCCAGGAGAACAGCAGCAGCTTGAAGGCGCTCGAGGCTCGCTCCAGACGGTCCTTGAGTTCGCTCGGGCTGGAGTCCTCCTGGTACTCGTCATCCAGGACTTCCACCAGGTCGTCATAGACGGGGTGATCCATGTTCAACGAGACCTGGAGTACGCCCCCGTAGTACTTGATGTTGAAGAACGCTGGCGAGTCAGGGGCGTGGCTAGTGATCAGGCGAACGTGTCGGTTCTGCGCCATAGTCTCGGCAACGATGCGCTCTGCATCGCGTGGCGTGTAGTCGTACTGCTTGACCAAGTCATCGATCTGTTCCCGCCGGCTTTCCTCGACCGTCTTCTGGTTCTCCAGCAAGTCCGTCTCGCTCGGTCCGGCTTCCTCTCGCCGACGCCGCACGGCCTGCTCAGCCTGTTTCTCAGCTGACTCATGGCGACTTCGGGCCTTACGCGTACCGCGCGTCTGCTGCTTGAGTTCATCCCTGAGCAGCTTGAGGAGCTTGTCCCGTACATGGAAGACGATCTCCATCAGCGGGACACGGCCGTCACCTTCCTCCTTCAGTAGCTCCTTGAACTCCAGCTGGGTGAGCCCCTCCCCTTCCTCCGTCCAGTCGAAGTGTGAGAGGGCCGTGAACTTTGTGGCTGACTGCTTGTTGTTCGTGACGCCGAAGATTTCGTCGAGCTGAGGCGGGAAGTCGATCTCGATCCCCCACCACCGTTCAACCGGGTCGTACGTACTGGTCCATCCGTTGTCTAGATCAAGCTCCCGGTCCGCCCGCATGAGCGAAATTCCGAGATTCCGCGCCGCGTGCTTGCCCCAGGAAGTTCGGCCGGGGTCCAGAGTGGGAGTCACGTCATCTGGCCAAGGCTCCTCCTCAATGTCCGAGCGCCGAGCCGCATCCCTAGCGATCGAGGCGCGGACCTTGACCGGGTACGTCTTCCCGTCCACCCCCTTGACCATGAACTGTTCGACGCCGATCTCCCCTGTCGACCCCGCGCCGATCGGCTGGAACATCGGCTTCACGTCGAAAGGTGCAGGGGCCGACGAGCGTGGGGTCAGGTACAGCGGATCATTAGGGAGGGCATCAGCTGCCCCAGGGAGTTCGTCCCAGCCGTGGACCGGCACGAGACGGATCCTGCACCGCCCATCCGTGATGTACCTGCGGTAGATGCGGCCAATGAGCCACTCAGTGTGCTTGAGGGTTGCGTCGGTCCCGATCCATTGGACTCGGTCGAGATCGGTCCAGAGAACCAAGGTGCCGGACGCCCCAAGCCCCTGGCTGAGCTTCTGCCATTCCTGAGGAACAGGGTTCTGCACCGGCTCCGGCACCTGTGCATCGGTGCCCTCGATCCGGTGCAGATCGAGGTATGTGTGCAGGGCGTTCTCGGGTCCGTTCTGCCACGACCAGACATCTACACGGGTGCACTGGGACATGCTGGAGTTGGGGAGGCCGACACCAAAACGCCCTATGCCCTTACGCTCCTGTCGGCTACCGACCCCGAAGCGCAGCGACTTCCGCAGGGTTTCCCTGTCCATCCCGGTGCCGTTGTCCATCACCGCGATCTTCGCGATTGGGTAGCGCGATCGCTCAGTGGGCCGCTTCGTCGCTTCAACGGCGAAGAGCTCGACGACGTCCCCCTGCGCTTCGATGCCGTTGTCGATGAGCTCGGCGATCGCATGCGCGGTGGATTTGTACCCGCTGTCACGCATCGCCTTGACCGTCATGTCCGCGCTGACAATCGGGTAGCTCTCGACATCGATCATCTGCTGCTCCACACGTCCTCCCAGTTGGTAAACGCATCTGCTACATCGCCAAACCCCGGAAGCTCAGGGTCAATTACGGTTACGACCTCGCACGTTGAGGTTCCGCCAGCCTTCGGCCCGCGGATCACCCTCCCCACCATCTGGCTATACAACACCAAGGACGTTGTAGGACGTGCGACTACGGCAGCACTGGCGGCCGGAGCATCAAATCCAGTAGTGAGTACGCCAAAGTTTGAGAGCACCATGGGGCGGTTCGACTTCCCCTTGAAGCGAGCGATCACCTTCGCCCTGTGCTGCTTCGATGAATCGGCGGTCACCTGCTCCGCGTCGAGGCCGAGCGCGGCCAACGTGGACACCAACAGCCGGCTGTGCTCCACCGATGCGGCGAAGAGAAGGATCCTCGTGTGCTCCTTCGAAAGCTCGAGGACGGTCCGCACGACTTGCAGGTTCCACTGCGCATTCGTTGACAGCTCCGTCAGAACCCCTTCGGGAACGTCGAACGCATCCGCGAGCGCATGCCGGTCGTTCCTGCTCAGTTTCATACCGGAGTTGGCAGCTACGGTGCGGAATGTGGGGCGCGCCAGGTAGCCGTCCTCGATCAAGGCGCTGACCGGGTTGTCATGCCCCTCTATCTCCAGCATGACCTTGTGCTGAGCGAAGTACTCCGAGAGTCGCCTGTCCTCGTCGATGTTCGCCCAGGTGCGCCCCGGGGTTGCGGTCAGCCCCAACAAACTCGAGTCACGGCGAAGGGTCAGCGCATCTGTGACCCTGCGGTACGTCGGCGCAATAGCCTGATGCGCCTCGTCGAAGACAGTCAAGGTCGCCTTGAGGGCCAACCGGTCGAGGAAGTCCCGGTCCCTCTTGATCGCTGCCACCGCCTTGTCGAGCCCAAGGACGACGATTCCGTCGGTGACGCCTGTCAGATCGGGTGTTGCGTCTCCCCACATGCGTGCCACGTGGACATCCCTGTTCCCCAAGGACGCCCATGCCCGTTCGAACTCCGAAGCAGCCTGCTCCAGAAGTTCACTTCCTCGCGCCAGCCATACGACGAGAGTGGGCTCGTGTGCACGCAAATGATCGCTGATCATATTCATCGCGGTCCGGGTCTTGCCCACCCCTGTTGGGAGGTGGAGTACGACCCTCCGTTCATCTGCGTACAGCCGCTCATGGGCCCGTGTAGCCGCGCGACGCTGATGAGAGAAGAGGGCGTAGCCCGCTTTCGCTGTGCCCCGGAACGCAGGAGGGGCCTTTGGCGCCCGCTCGACAATCAGGCCGAGAAATCCCAGAAGGATCTGCCTCTGCCCTGCCACCCATTCGCATTTTTCCAGAAACGCTGAAGCTGGGCCGCTTTTATTCCACCCCAGCCTCTCTGCAAGCTCACCCTCCTTACCCGCGGGCAAATATTCCAGAAAACTCTTTCGCCGATCAGAGTCGGACAACACTTGTTCGGGCGAGACCGCAGCCGCTGCTACGGATCGGAGCATGGGCTCGTCGGCGGTACCTCCGCTCAGGAGGTCAAGGAGCGTGCACGCCTCCTCGCCGAGGAGCCCGCGCACGTATCCAAGGGGGGCTACATCAAGGACGCGCGCGAACGCGACGCCGGGTGAGCTCATTCCGCCTCCGCCCTCTCGCACCTCAGGTGAGGCGCCTCAGCGCCTCGCACGTCCTCACCGCGCACTTTCCGTCCTTCCGTCACGTAACACTGTCAGATCTCCGCTGTTTCCGTGACTCCGATCACGACGTGCGGTTAACAGTAGGGCCGACCACTGACAACGGGCCGAAGAATGTGCATCCGTGGCTCGCTGAGTGTACGTACGCCCTGATCAGACGCCTGTGAACAAAGAGGAGCACTCTTCGGAAGGGGATGCTCACGCACCGCTCACGCCTGCCCTTCCTGCGGCGCGGCAATCCCACTCGGCTCGAAGATTCGCTAGGATCCCAGAGCACTCCTGGTGGAACATGAGCTACCGGTCGCGAAGACTCACCAGGAGCAACATAAGGAGCGAATCACGTCGAGTGGGGGCATTCAATGGAACTAGGCACAAATGAGACGCAGTCTGTGTACCTCGACTACAACGCCACCGCCCCCATGCGCCCGGCGGCACTCAAAGCCATGGAAGAGGCGCTCCACTCCGTGGGGAACGCCTCCAGCATCCACCATCAAGGCCGCGACGCCGCAGGCAGGGTCGACCAATCCCGCCGGTTTCTCGCAGACCTACTGAACTGCTCCGCCAGCGAGATCATCTTCACCTCCGGTGCCACAGAGGCCAATAATCTTGCCCTGCAAGCTGCTTACGCCGAGGGCGGGTTGATCGTCACTTCGGCCGTCGAGCATCCGGCTGTCCTGGAGGTGGCACGGGCACTGACGAGTGAGATTCCGGGCTCCTTGAGCGTCCTGCCAGTTGACCGTCTGGGGCAGATCGACTTGGAGGCGTTCACTGAGTCACTCCAGCGGTACGACGTGACTCTCGTCTCCCTCATGCTCGCTAACAACGAGACCGGCGTGATCACGGATTTGCGACCTGTAGTCGAGGCCGCCCACGCTGTCGGTGCACTGGTTCACACGGACGCGACGCAGTATGTCGGCAAGCTGCCCGTCGACCTGGAGGAGCTCGACGTAGACCTGCTGTCGCTGTCGGCCCACAAGTTCGGAGGGCCGCAAGGCGTCGGGGCGCTATTCATCCGTCGCGGCATCCGGCTTTCACAGCGCCCCCTGGTCTTCGGCGGCGGTCATGAGCGTGGATGGCGAGCAGGCACGCTCAATGTGCCCGGCATCGTCGGCCTGGGGGCGGCTGCCGAGGCCGCGAACCACCGTCTCCTCGACGAAGCCTCGCGCATCGCCAAGCTGCGCGACCTCCTGGAGGGAGAGCTGCTCGCCCGACTCCCCGGCAGCTACGTCAACAGTTCCCGAGCCCCTCGACTGCCCGGCGTCGCGAGCATCACGTTCCCCGGCGCCCCTGCCGACGCGATTCTGGCCTCAATGCCTGGCGTCGCCGCGTCCGACGGCAGCGCCTGCTCCGCAGGTGCTCCCAGTCCGAGTCATGTCCTCGTCGCCATGGGGCTCAGCCGGGAAGACGCCGACGCCACGATCCGATTCTCGTTGGGGCACTCCACCACAGAGCAGGAAATCCGCCGCGCCGTTGTCGCCGCAGTCCGAGCAGTAACACACGTACAAGCGCTCATGAACGCCACCGCCGGCCCTTGACCGGACCTCCAAAGACCTTTTACCCACTCCTTTAAATGAAGGGCTCGACCGTAATGCCAGAAGGACGCCTCTCCGACGTTGTCGGACTCAAATTCAACCGCCACGAAAGCTTCCCCCCTCGTTTCGGCTGGCTGCACAAGGCGTACCTTCAGGTCAAGAAGGATGAAATGCTCTTCCATGCTCCGGACGCGTTGGTGCGTCTCGGCGTCGGTAAGAACATGGTCTATTCAATGCGGTACTGGTCGCAGGCATTCAAACTCACTCATGAGTACAACAGCGCCGAGAACCAGTCGCGGTCGCTCGCGGCCGCGCCGACCTGGCGGGCCCGTTGGCTCCTGGACGAGGACGGTGCCGACCCCTATCTAGAGGACACCGGCAGTCTGTGGCTGTTGCACTGGTGGCTCGTCTCTGGTGACAAGGACGCCCGGTGCCTCGCGCCGAGTTGGTACGTGATGTTCCACCTCGCCCCGCTTGCCCGGGTCACCGTCGAGGAGATGACCACACTCATCACCCGCGAAGTGCACAGCAGCTTCCCGCGCGAGAAGTGGCCGGCAGCGGAGTCCATCACCCGTGACGCCGAGTGCTTCATCAAGATGTACGCCCCGGACCCCGACGCGAACCCGCTCTCTCCGGGCAGCTTCGAGGACTCTCTCCTCTGCCCCTTCCGTGAGCTCGGCCTGCTGGAGTACCAGGGAGGGCGCGGCAAAGAACGGACATACCGCTTCACCAGTGGAATCCGCCCCAGCCTCCCGCCCCGTGTCCTCGTACATGCCTGCCTGGACTACGCAGCGCGTTTCTCCCGCAAGCCGGACTCCATCTCACTGGCACGGCTCGCCAGCGAACCCGGAGCACCCGGACGCGCCTTCCACATGCGCGAGCCGGAGCTCTCCCGATCGATCGAAGCCTTTGTCGAGAGCCACCCGCAACTGGAGATCGTGGAGTCGCTCGGCCAGCGGAGCCTGCGCTTCGCGGACAACCCCGAGGCCCTCGCATGGGAAGTCCTCGATGAGCAGTACGGCCATGTGCGCGAGCGCGATGGTTTCCCGACGCCTGCAGAGTGGGCGCTGCAGAAGCCCGGCCTGAAGAAGACCACGGACGACGCTGAGGCCACGCAGGGGCTGTTCCCCCAGCGGGCTGACATGAACGAGGAGCTCGCGTGACCACGGCGACCCAGCCTTCCCCGCGCACCAAATCGCAGAGCACTGGTGCGCAGATCCCTTCGGGGATCAGCTTCGTTGGTACGGAGTTCCGCTCCACCAATCTGGAGCGCGATGTCCAGGACTCCGACCTGCACTCTCCGTATGTAGGCGTCCGCGCCCAGGACGTACTGGAGCGAGTGGGAAGCGCCCTGCGCGACCCCAAGCGTTCCCGCGCATGGTCCTTCACGGGACCGTACGGTTCCGGCAAGTCGACGCTCGCGAACCTGATCGACGCCTTCCTTGGGCACGATGCGAAGCGCGGCAGTGCTGCTTACGAGGCAGTCTCTGCGACTCACAACGCACTGGCGCAGGAAATCGCTGAGACCCGGAAGGCGCTCACCGGCGACGGCTTCCTGGGTGCGGTCACCACCGCGCGCCGTGAGCCCTTGGCTGTCACGATCCATCGGGCTCTGCAGACCGCGGTGGAACGCAAGTGGAAGAAGCGCGTTCCGAAGGACGTATCCGCCGTTATGAGCGCCTGCGCTGAGACGGACGTACCGACATCGGACAGCTTGCTAGACGCCGTCACCCTGCTGTGCGGCAAGGCGCCGCTGTTGCTGATCATCGACGAATTCGGCAAGACGCTGGAGCACCTGGTCTCGGCAGAAGAGAGCGGAGATGCAGGGAGCGATGTCTTCCTCCTCCAGCTGCTTGCGGAAAAGGGCGCTGGCGCCAGGGGTCTTCCGCTCTTCATCTTCACCCTCCAGCACCTGGCGTTCACTGACTACGCCTCACGGGCAAGCTCGGCCCAGACCCAAGAATGGGCCAAGATCCAGGGGCGTTTCGAGGACGTCACCTTCGCGCCCAACCTCGGCGACGCGGCCTATCTCCTCCAGCGAAAGCTGAACCACGCGGGGGTGTCGAAGCAGAACCGCAAGATGATCGAAGCCCAGGCGCAGGCCGCTCACGGCATCTGGCATGAGCAGTCGCTGCACTCGGTGGTCGACATCTCCGTCGAGTCGTTTGCCAACCTGTATCCCCTGCACCCGCTCACGGCCTTCGCCGCTCCGCTCATGGCATCGCAGATCGGTCAGAACGACCGTAGCCTCAGCGGCTTCCTGGTCAACGATGAGCCGTTCACTGTGCGGCGCAGTCTGGACACCTTCGCTGACGCATCGCCGGAGCGCGCCTCTACCCTCCGCATCCCCCAGCTGTACGACTTCTTCTTTTCTGCGGGGCGCACGACGATCCTCGCCTCATCGAAGGCGAGCCGGTGGCTGGAGATCGATGCTCGCTTGGAGGAGGCCCACGGTCTTCCGGAGGAGGACCAAGAGCTCCTCAAGGCCATCGGCGTCCTGAATCTCATCGATGCGGACGGTCTGCTCCGGGCTACCCCCGCGATGATCCAGTTCGCACTGAACGACCCCCTCGATGCCACCAATGTCGAGCGCTTCAAGCAGATGCAGAAGCGACTGGACAAGTTGGTGAAGGACGGGCTCGTCGTTCACCGGTCATACAGCAACGAGTACCGGATCTGGCAAGGCACCGATGTCGATATCGACGCCCGGGTACGTGAGATCGCCTCTCAGCTCCAGCCCGACGACGTTGTCCGCTACTTCAACAAGCACCTCGGCACCAACGTCCTTCCGAACGCGGTCGCAGCTGGCGCGCACAGTCAGCTCACCGGCATGCAGCGCCACTTCGTGACGGCGGTCAGCCACCAGACGGTGAAACTACGTGGCCCGAAGATCGTGCAGGACTCGGCGGACGGGATGCTCGTCTTCCACCTCGGCGACCTAACAAGCACGCCTCGAGTGGACTCCCCACTTCCGGTCGTGGTCGGACTGACCAAGAATCCGCAGACAGTGCTGGCCGCCGGCACCACTCTCGTCGCGCTTCAGGACCTGATGGGCGACGAAGAGCTTGATCACGTCGCCCGCCGCGAGATCAACGAACGAGCCGGAGAGTTCTCCCAGCAGATCACCGCGTTGCTTGCCGAGGCGTTCCGACCCGGTAGCGATGAGTCGAGCTGGTACCTCTGGACGAGCGGCGAGGAAACCGACGGCGAGCCCGCTCAGGAGCTCAGAGCGCGCAGTTACGCAGGGCTCGTCTCCGAGGCATGCAACGTGGTCTACCACCAGACCCCGCATGTCAGGAACGAGATGGTGGGGCGCCACCAGCTCACAAGCAACGCAGCTCGAACGCGTCGCGAAGTCCTCACAGCGATGATTGAGAAGACCGGGTTGCCGCGTCTCGGCTGGCCCGAGGACAAGTTCCCTGCGGAGCGCGCCCTTTACGACGGAGTCGTAGAGCATCTGGGCCTGCACCGCGCAGCCGGAGAGGTCAGCGGCGGAACGAGCTCCGGCGGTACCATCCACACCCACGGCATGGCACGCCCGACCGCCGAGGCGAACGCGAGCGTCATGCCTGTGTGGGAGGCGCTCGAGGAAGCCCTGAACGAGGCCACGGAGCCGACGCCTATCGTCGACATCTACGAGCGCCTCATGGCCGCTCCGTACGGTGTGAAGGCCGGTGTAGTTCCGATCTTGGTGGTCGCCGGGCTCATCCTGCGCGGCAACGATGTGGCGCTCTTCGAGGAGGGCAACTACTGCCCTCGCCTCACAGCCGCCCTTGTGGAACGCCTCAACGTTCCTTATCCGGAACGCTTCACCGTCAAGTCAACCCCCGTCGACCGCGGTCAGCGTCGCGCTGTGCTCGATGGCCTCGTGGAGTCGCTGGACGTCGACATTCCCCGCAGCCGCGCGAACCGTAACCCGGCCCTACTCGCGGTCACCCGTGGGATGCTGGAACGAGTCATGGTCCTGGACCAGTACTCGCTCAAGACGCGTCGGCTCAACGAGGACACCCTCGTAGTCCGGAACGTACTCTCCAGCGCTACCGACCCGGACATGCTCGTCTTCGAAGAACTGCCCGAGGCGCTCGGCTTCGAGCCGATCACTCCGGGAGCCAAGAAGGACCCGGAAGCAGCCGAGGCGTTCATTTCGCGTCTCACTTCTGCCCTGGGTGACCTCACTGACGCGAGTGAGAATCTGCGGCGGTACGTGGTGGAGACCTTGGCGAAGGAGTTCAGGCTTCCGGCAGCCAGCACACAGGAGCTCCGCACCGGACTCGCCGAACGTCTGCAAGGCTTCGCCGACGCTTCTCTCGAAGTCAGCCTCCACGGCTTCGTGACCCGCGTGACGAACGAGATGCTCCCTGACGACGACTGGCTCGGCACAGTTGTCGTGCAGCTCGTCAACCAGGCCCTCGGGGACTGGACCGACCGCGACATGGATCTCTTCCCCCGCGTCGTACGGGACAGGGCACGCGCTCTCGACCGGGTGAGCCACCTTTACAGCATCTCGGAATCCGAGGAGGCAGAGGAAGTGGAGACGGAAGAGTCGGTCGCCACACTTCCCGTGACGACCGCGAAGTGCGCGAAGCCGAAGCGGCGACAGATCGATACGCACCTGCTGACGCTCACCACACCTCAGGGGAACGAGGAGCGCACGCTCATCCACGTCCCCAAGAGCTCGCGGAATGCCGCAGACACGCTCGTTGTCAGTGTCATCAGGCAAGCTGAGGAAGCGTTGGGCCCGGACGGCGCGCGCATCCTGCTCGCCGCGCTGGCTGAGCGCCTGTCCGAACAGGACAGCGCCACATCCGAGAGGAAGAAGTAGCCGTGACAGACACCGACGGTACGAGCAGCAAGAAGCGCCACGTACTCGGGATCTCGGGGGGTAAGGATTCCTCGTCCCTCGCGATCTACATGCGCGACCGGGTACCGGAGATGGAGTACTTCTTCTGCGACACCGGGGCCGAGCTGCCCGAGACCTACGAATACCTGAACCGTCTCGAAGGCGCTCTCGGCAAGCCCATCGCACGGCTCAACTCCTCCCGCGACTTCGATCACTGGCTGGAGGTCTACCAAGGGACGCTGCCCAGCCCCCAGATGCGCTGGTGCACGAAGAACCTGAAGATCAGGCCCCTCGAAGAGTGGATCGGTGACGACGAGGCCATCTCGTACGTGGCGATCCGCGCCGACGAGAACCGTCTGGGTTACGTGAGCACCAAGCCCAACATCACGGCAGTCTTCCCCTTCCGCGAAGACGGGATCGACCGCGCGGGCGTTGACCGCATCCTCGAAGAGGCTGGCATCGGCCTCCCCGGCTATTACGAGTGGCGCACCCGGTCCGGCTGCTACTTCTGCTTCTTCCAGCGGAAGCACGAGTGGGTGGGTCTCAAGGACCGGCACCCTGAGCTCTACGAGAAGGCGGTCGCCTACGAGGACAAGCTCAAGCACCAGGACACGGCCATGCAGGGCCGTAAGTACACCTGGTCGCAGGGTGAGTCGCTGGGCGAACTGATAGAACGCCGCGACGAGATCGAGGCCAAGCACGAGGCGGCCCTTGACCGCGCGGCCAAGCGCGTGAAGCCGAACCGTCCGCTGCTGGAGATCCTCTCGGACGCACTGGATGAGGACGACGACTCGGCCGCCTGCGCGGTCTGTCACCTTTAATCATGTTTCATCCGATGCCTGGCTCGCAGGACTCCCTGCGGGTCAGGCATCTTTCGTTCGTTCGCGATCAATTGTCAGGCCCCCTGTCACACCGGTTCAGCCAAGGTTTCTGAGCGGGGGAGCTTCACCCCTCTTCTCCACCGGGGGACAGGTCCACGAGCGCGGCCAGATCCCAGTCCACGTGCCGGGGCCACAGCATGACACCGAGCGCGCCCTCTAGTTCGACCACGGTCATGATGTCGGCCCAGACCGCCCCCTTGAGCACATTGGTGATCACCTGGCGGTTGACGCCGCTCCTGCCGGCGAGGGCGTTCGCACTCATCCTCTGATCGACCATCGCGCGGGCCAGCCCGGCGGCGATGGCCTGGGCAACGAGCGCGCTGCGGTGCGGCCGCATCACTGCTTCGGGCCATTCGCCGCTGACCACGTATGCGTACGGACTCTGGGCACGTCTCGTTCCTCCAGCCACCGGGTAAGTGTGACGGATCAGTGCACCGGATGCCGCCGCACCCCGCACATGCTACTCATATAGCAAGCCTGAATAGCCACCACCGAGCGCAAGGACTTGAGAGTTGCCTGCCCGCGAACGCTTCGACGTTCCAGCTCAGCCCTGCATCAGACACCGGAGCGCTGGCCTCCCGCACCCCCGAGGGCTGGCGCAGCCACCCCGGCCCGCGCCAGGTTCCGCACCCCCAGTCCGGCTCCGCCAGGCCACCCAGGCCGTTCCTCCGATGTACCCAGAGGAGGGGTTACAACAAGCCTTGCGCATCAAAACAGCACTGCTGGCGCCGAGTTGACGGCTTGCAAGATCTCCCGTTCGCCTGCAGCGCTCGGATGCCGTGTTCTACGCTGCGCACGCGTCACCTGTCACACCGGCACCGCATCGGGAGGAAGTCATGGGGAGCACCCGCCAGCGCTCGACACGCGAGGAGCCCGCCAAGCACCTCCCGCACGACCGCGTCCCTCTGCCCGCCCATCTCCAGCTACTGCCAGCCATCGGGCGTTTCCCCGGCCGGTTCCCCGTCCAGGAACTGACGGAGGCGACGGGGCTGAGCTCGTGGGTCGTTGGGCTCGCGATGAAGTTCTACTGCGCGTGCGGACTGGCCCGGAAGGTTTCCTCCCGGGGCCTCTACGAGCCCTCTGAGACCGCCCGGGAGATCTCCGCCGCGTGGGACAAGGCCCCGGAAGAGGGTGCCCACGCCCTGCGAGATGCCTGGCGGAAGCAGTGGTTCGCTGGTGCGGCGCGCCAGCGCAGTCTTGAGCACCCGGCCACCCGGGCTGCACTGCGCCAGCGATTCCTCGCGCTCGCCAAGGTTCCCGGGTACGAGAAGAACGTCGACCGGCTCCTGGACCTGATGGTGGAGCTCGGGTTCCTGGTGGAGGAGCCGGAGGGCTTCTTCCAGTGGTACGAGGGAGCCAATTCCGCTTCCGCCAACGGGGAAGCTCCGACCACCGGTTCTGACGGCCACGAGGGCCGCGCTCCGCAGGAGGAGGGCCAGGAGCACGCTGCGTCCGAAGACGACGAGGAACAGTCCGTTCCCGGGCCCCGACAGAGCGAGGAGAACACGACCGGCGCGGGCTTCGGCCAGGACGCGGGACAGCTGCTGTCCCGCCGGCTCGGCATGGGCGAGGCTTGGCACTTGGACGCCGACGAAGCCACCGCCCTCCACCACCACGTGACCGGTCTGCTCACCGTGCTGTCCGCCCTACACACCCGCGCAGCCGCCGACGGCACTCCCTTGAAGCCCGAGCTGACCGCCCCGCTGTGGTCCCTGGCCGAGATCGCGGCCATGGACCGGGCCGAATGGCTCGACACCCACCGCCTCATCCAGCAGCTCGGCGCGACCACGCCGCTGCGGAAGGAGTCCACGACGAACTGAGAGACCAGGGGGCCCGGAGACGTTCTCTCCCGACCAAGGATCCGCGCCTCGGGCCCCCTTCCACCGCAACCCGACCGTTTCCCCGCGGGCTCACGCCCGCGAGAAAGGGGGCTTCGGTATGCCCTCACCCATGGCGAGAGCCACCGCCCACCGTAGCGCGGCCCACCCGCCGCCTTCACGCGTTTCCCCGAACCCGCTGATCATGACCCACACCGTCTGGCGCTCCCGGGCCGCCCGGGGAGGCTCCCGTGGCTAGGTTCACCCTGCGCACCGCCTTCCTCCGGGTCACCGTCGTATGGGAGGGCGCCGTCCGCTCCGGACAGCTGCGTTCACAGACGGCCGAGTCCTACATCCAGACCGGCGAGCGCCTCCTGCGGTTCGCCGCCGCGTACGGCGTCACCCGCCTGGACGATGTCACCGATGCCTTCGCCCAGTCCTTCGTGGACGCCCCGGGGAAGGACCGGCACGGGAGGATGGTGCCCATCCCCGCCGACAGCACCCGACGGGTCCGCAAGTCCGGCGTCGATGCCCTGTTCGCCGAGGCCCGGCGTCTCGGTATGACCACCGCCGCACCCACGCTCGACCTGCCGGCGATCGCGCGCTCCGCGCCCAGGCCCGCAGGGCGGCTCACCGACCAGGACATCGACACCCTGCGCTTTCACTCTGAGCGAGGCATGCCCAGCACTCGCAACGCCTCCGTTCTGGCCTTGCTCCTGGCTGGCCTGCACACCGGGGAGATCGGCTACACCGGCACCACCGACCTCACACCGGACCGCACCAGGGTCTGGGCCTGCGGGACCGTCTACGTCACCGCCCGCTACTGCCCGCTGGAAGACCCCTGGTCCCGCCGCGTCCTGGAACTGCGCGCCGGCCATCTGCAGCGGCACCGCTCCCCGAACGGTCTCGAAATCCTGGCCATCACCAAGGACATCCCCGCCCACCGGCGCCAGAGCAGCATCTGCACCGCCTTCGGCGAGACCGTGCGCGACAGCGGAATCGCGCCCGAGGGCCGCTCCGCCGCACCCCGAGACGTGACCGACTGGGTCGCCGCAAAGATCCTCGCCGAGTCCGGGCAGATCGCCGATGTCGCGCTGCGTCTCGGCCTGTCCTCGCTCGACGGCGCCGCCCGCCGAGCCGACTTCATCTGGCGCCCCATCGCCGAGGAGGACGCATGACCACTCACTCCTCCGGCGACTCCGACGCCGGCAAGTCGACGAAGAAGAAGGCGCCGGCGCCCAGAACGTCCCGCAAAAGGGCCCCGGCCAGGAAGCCCCGGACAAGGACCACCAAGAAGAAGCCCGACTGGATCATGGGCCCCACTCCTCAGGACATCTTCAGCCCCGCGGCTTTCCAGCCCGAACCCAAGAGCCCCGAAGCACCCGGCATCGCCGACAACGACCGGCTGAAACACCTCGTCGCCAACCCCGACCTCTACCGGGTCGCCCACGACGTCTTGCCCCACCGGGAAGAAGGATCCGCCGGACGACGCTCCCACTACCCGCCGTACATCCTCTTCATCTACCTCTGCGCGATCTCCATCTATCGCAGCGGCCGCAAGGCAGGCGTCACCCTGCACAGCGAGGACATCTGGAAGATCGTCCTGGACGGAGCACGCCACCACCTCGGCGACACCGAAGCCGACGCCCTCCCCGCCACCGGCCCCCAGCGCCACCACTGGACCGGATACCGCCCCAAGATGCTGGCCAGCCTGCCCCGGCTCCGCGAGGCATCCCGGGACGCCTGGATCGCCCAGGCCCTCGCCCACGGCTACCTCTCCACCGACCGTCCCCGCGGCTGCCGGCTCCGCCCCGACCGGAGCCAGGTCGTCAACGGCGACGCCACGGTCGTCAGACCGCCCTCGGACCAGACCGAGGAGACCACCGTCGACGAGAAGACCGGCGAGATCCGCCACCACCGGGTCGACCACGACGCCGGCCTCCAGATCGAGGGCGGTGACCGCACCGTCTACGGCAAGAAGATCGTCTCCCAGTCCGTCCGCAAGGCTGGCATCGCACACAGCCGCATCATCCTCAACGTCGACGCCGCCCGACACCGCTCCCCCGAGGAGGACCCCAACCGCGAGGAGGAAGCCTCCGTCGCCCTCCGCCTGTCCCACGAAATCCTCGACCGCGCCCCCGGTGTCCTCGCCTTCGTCCAGGACACCGTCTGGCGCGGCAAACACCGCACCCCGCTCATCGCACGCGGCGCCATCGTCTTCACCCGCCAGCACGACGGCGCCACGCCTCGGGCTCTGAAGCAGTACACGTACCGGCCGCACTGCAGCCACGACGTGTACTCCGCCACCGGACGCGCCTGCGAGCGTCTGATCACCGTCGACGGCCAGACCCTCTACAACCCCCTCCCCGTCCGCGACCTCCCCACCCGTAAAGGCACCAAGAGCTGGCGCTTCTACCACCTCGTTGAAATCCCCTGCCCGCACGGGCCCCACCACGAGCTCATCCCCGTCTACGAGACCCACGAGGACCGCGCACCCGACCCCCGCACCCAGCGCCCCCGCTTCAACCGCACCGAGCACCTCCGCCAGATCCCGCCCGCCACCGACTACGGCGCCCGCTACCTCGGCTTCCGCCAGGACAGCGAGTCGCTCCACTCCACCCTCGACTTCACCCACCACGACAAACGCGTCCCCGCCTACGGCACCGACGGAGCCCTCCTCGTCTTCATCGGACTGGCCTGGGTGATCAACTCCATCGCCCGCGCCAGAGCCCAGCCGCCACCCGAATAGCGCCCAGCTCTCCCTGCCGAATGCCCCCTCACGGACGCGCCGCCGCCAGTCATCCCTCACCAGCTACACTGACTGCGGCGCGCCGCTCCACTGGCGCCCACCCGGATCAGCTGGACAGATGCGTGGAACCCTCGGCACCCGCCGCGATTTCCGACACATTTGCCAACAGATCCCCGCCTTCGTAGCTCAGGGGATAGAGCACCGCTCTCCTAAAGCGGGTGTCGCAGGTTCGAATCCTGCCGGGGGCACGCTTGAACCCCGCATGACCTGGACGTTCTCACGAACGGTCAGGCATGCGGGGGGACGTTCAAGCATCGTGGAGCACGGCAGGGAATCAAGATCGGCTCCCATTTCGCTCCCAGTTGATCATGGCCTTTCGCCTGGTCAGCCAGGCCTGCAAGGCGAGAGCACTCCCGGGAGCACCTGCGCGTTTGGCGAGCAGCTCAATACGCACGAACGGCAGGTCGACTTCCGTCAGACAGAACCGCCGGTTCACCTTCATCCGAACGGCCCGGCGGAGAGGCACCCCCGCCTCCCTTAAGCAGCCGGAAATGCAGTCGGGTCTCCCGGGCCGCCCTGTGCTCCTGGTGATACACGGCGAAGGCCCGTTCCACCAGCAGCAGAAGATCGGCCCTACGCTCAGGCGTCGGCTCTTGCTGGGCCATCGCCAGTGTGTCGGTAATCGCTTCCAGCTGGAGGTCCAGCCGGGAGGATCGTCTCTGCTGTGCGCTCATGCTTCCCCCTGCGTGGTAATAGCGAGGCCCGGCAGCCGACTTCCGTGACCGCCGGGCCTCTGGTCGTGCTCGGGGCTCAGCCCCAGCCCAGATCACCGTCGGAGACGGTCGTGTCCGGCAGGGCGGCACCCCATCCCAGGTCTGCGGGCGTCGCGACGGGGGCAGGGCGAGGGCTCTCATCTGTTGCCGCAGTGGCCATCGGGGCGGCGGTGCCGGCAAGTGCGAGAGTGAGTGCGGCGAGCGCGGCAAGGGCATTCCTGCGCATGGCGGTTCATCCTCCGACTGAGGGGCCAGTGTGTCTAATGTGACTCAAAGTAGAGTTGCATGTGTGGTCAGTTAGGTCCAGGCCTGGGCGGGACCGAAACCGGCACGTGCAAGAATCTGCACGTGGCAGGCGCGGAGGACGCAGGGCGCGCGGCGAACTGGGGGAATCGTGAACGGCCTTGACGCAGAAGGGCTGCCGCTCAGCCCTCGCGACCTTGACGCCTACAGGGCCATCGCCGCAGGTGACGCGCCACACGACGGGCAGCCGGTCGATCGTCTGCTCGCGCTCGGGCTGATCAGCGCCGACCCAGGTGAATCCGGCCACTACCTCGCGGCCGAGCCCCGAGCTGCCGCCCAGAGACTGATGGCGGCTGCACAGGCGGACCTGACGCGCACGGTGCAGCGCATGGCGCACATCCCGGCGATCGAGGGACTGGCGCGCCATTTCGATGGACACAGAATGTACGGCGGCCCCGGCTCGGAACTCCTCGAGTCGCGCGAGGCGATGAACATTCGCATCGGGGAGGTCTCGCGCACCGCGACGACCGAGATCCTCACCGCACAGCCGGGCGAGCCCGCCGACCGGGATCCCGAGATACAGCGCCTCGGTGTCGACCGCACGCGACGGGCGCTTGAGCGGGGACTGACGGTCCAATCGCTCTACAACGTGATCGCCTGGGGGCATGACCAGACGCGCAATTACGTGGACGTGATCGTAGCGGCCGGCGCCGACGTCCGGGCATCAGAGAACGCGTTCCCCCGCATGATGATCATCGACGGGACACACGCGTTCGTCGACAACGTGATCGCTCCCGACGACCGCAGCGGCGGCTGGCACCTCATCGACCGCGCCGCAGTGATGTGGGTCCGCTCGGTCTACCTGCTCCTGTGGGGCCGGGCGACACCCTGGGGGGACCTCTCGCACGCAGTCAGCAGCGGACTGAGCGAGCGGCAGAGTGCCATCCTGCGCGAACTCGCCACCGGCGCGTCGCAGGCCCAGGCCGGCGGTCGACTCGGCCTGGCGGACCGCACGATCGGGAAAGAACTCTCAGCGATCAAGATCACCCTCGGCGCTCAATCCCTCTACCAGGTCATGGCCTGGTGGGGGCGTGAACAGCACCTCTGATCACTCCGGCCGTGACGCCAGAGCCGACTTGATTTCCGCCGGCGTTGCCAGCCGCACCGCGGACGCGGGGGCGCGCCACTCCACGCCGTCAGCGATGGACCTCAGCTGGACCATCTGCTGGCACGGGGAGAGCCGGATGCCCACCCTGCCGGTCCGTGTGTCGATCACGGGACGTTGTGGTGTGCGCGTACGCCAGT
The DNA here is from genome assembly GCF_003346515.1 of Streptomyces corynorhini. Lineage (GTDB taxonomy): Bacteria > Actinomycetota > Actinomycetes > Streptomycetales > Streptomycetaceae > Streptomyces > Streptomyces corynorhini. Next base: position 34,890 of record NZ_QQNA01000080.1, on the reverse strand, counting down.
TCGCCATCGTTCCCACTCGCCCAATCAAGATCAATTTCGTGATGCATTGGCGACGGTTTGGGTACTGACTCATGATCGATAGCGCCAGAGCGTTTGTCGAGTGCCAGACCGCCGTATGCCACGCCCCGCCTGGGTCATCGCCGAGAGCGCAGCACTCGGCCACCGCATCGCCATCTCGCGCGCAGAGGCCGGGCTGTCCCAGGAGGCACTGGGCGATCTGGCGGGAGTGGAGCGGCGCACAATCCAGCGCTACGAGGTCGGCCTGCGCGACCCGCGCTACGCCGACCTTCTGCTGATCGCGAGTGCGCTGCAGGTGCCGCTGTCGCGGCTGGTGCCTGACGTGGAGCCCCGGCCGGTAGCTGGGGACGCGGACCGGCCGGGGCGGTAGACAGGCCGCGATCAGATGGCGGCGATGGTCACCACGATGGCGACGGCAGTCGCAGCCGCCAGGCACGCGAGGAACGTGAGCCCCATGCTGATCAGCGCCACCATCACGCGCCGCTGTCCCTGGTCTTCGTCCGTCACGGGGTACGGACCGCCAGGACCAGCCCGAGCACGATGAGGCCGCAGCACACCATCGCTCCGAGGCCCCAGCCGATATCGGCGACCGCGCGTCGTGTCGTTCTCTTCACGTGCTGCTCCTGATCTGGGAGGGGAGGAGCCCCGGCCGGTGTCCACGGGGGAAGACGACCGGCCGGGGCGGTAAGTGGGTGCCGTCAGCGGCGCGGTAGCTGGTAGTCGCGCGGCCGGGTGACCGGGCCCGGCCGCGCGCAGTCCGTGTGCCGGTGTACGGGAGGCGCGGCGCCGGACCCTGTCTCTACGGCCGAGGTCTGGTACGGCTGCCCAGGGAGGATCGGCTCGTCGCAGCGAGCGCAGAACATCTCAGGACCCCTCTCGCGCGCCGCCGGGCCCGTGGTGCTCCAGGAGCCATGCGCACGACCGGCGCAGCAGCTCGACGCGCACGTGGCCGGAGAGCGCCGTCGGGGGCGGCGCGGACGCGATCTCGCGCTGGATGGAGTCCAGCGTGGATCGGAGCCGGTACCACTCCGGGCTGCCGCGCCACAGGGTGGCGGCGTGCTCCTCTGCCGCGGGCAGCATCGCCTCGATGTGCGCTCGGAGCGCACCGGCGGCCTCGGCGAGTTCGCCCTCGCCGGCGCGCAGTCCGACGAGCGTGGCGGCCTCGGCAAGGGTTTCCTGGATATCCGTCTGGGCTGTTCTCACGATGGCCCCTGTCCTCCGGTGTGGTGCCATAACGGTGTCAAGGCCGGTCGCCGCACACGAGGGCGCCGGTGTCCAAATTCCGTGGCTCGTACGACAGGCCCTGATCTGCGAGAACGCAGCTCTCCGGGCGATCGGTTGGACAGATGTGGGCCTTCGGGCGAGGCGGATCCGCTCCTCAGCGCCCGCCCGGGTGGCTACCGTGAGCGCATCCCGCCGCACTGAGGGAGAGCGATGACGCCACCACCCAAAGCCGGGTCCAAAGCGGACCGGGACGCGCTGCGCCACGAGATGACCGCAGCCGGATGCACCACCGACCAGATCGCCACCGAGATGAGAGTTCGCCTCCGAGTGCGTCCCCGTGAGGCGTGGCGCCATGCCCTCGGGTGGACTCTCCAGGAGACTGCCGAGCGTGTCTCCTCGCGCCCGGGGCCAGCCGTTGCTGCGGACGCCTCCCTCGTTGGGAAGTGGGAGAAGTGGCCAGGCCCGTCCAGCCGCCGGCCCACGCTTCAGGTACTCGTCGCCCTGGCCGCGGTGTACGGCTGTGATGCCGAGGCCATCCTCGACATCGAGGATCGGCGCATGCTGCCGGAGAACGACCTGCGAGTCCTTCGGCACCGTGCTCCCGAACAGCCCTCCGCGCCCTTGCTCGTTGCCGTTGTACCTCCGTATGACCCAGACCCGGTACTTTCCGCCGCCGCAGAGTCTGCGACCTGGGCGCAGTGGGCGGAGGCGACCAACGTGGGGGCGATCGCGCTGGAGCAGCTGCTAGCCGACGTACGGACCCTCGCCTGGGACTACTTGACCGGTGACGCGCTGGCTCTCTTCGGCCGCACACGACAACTGCGCGACCGTGTCTTCGCGCTCCTCGAGGGCCATCAGCCGCCGCGCCAGTCCGCCGACCTGTATGTCGCGGCCGGGTACCTGTGCGGGCTCCTCGCCTGGATGACCTCCGACCTGGGCAACTTGCGCGCCGCCGACACCCACGGGCGTACGGCGTGGCTGTGCGCGGAGAACGCTGGCCATGACGGGCTGCGCGCCTGGGTGTGCTCAACCCGGTCGAAAGTCGCGCTCTGGGACGGGCGGCTCCGAGACGCGGTGACACACGCGCGGCGAGGTGCCCTCGTCTCTGTGGGCGGCACAGTCGGGGCGCTGCTGGCCTGTCAGGAGGCGGACGCCTGGTCGGTCCTGGGGGCGGCTGACGAAGCCGGAGCGGCCCTCGCGAGGGCAGAGCGCGCCCGGGAGAACATCGGCGGCGAGGACGACATCGGCGGCCTCTTCTCGTGCCCGCAGGCCCGCCAGGAGAACTATGTGTCGGCGGTACGCCTCCGCATCGGCCAGCCGCACGACGCCCTGCGCGCGACAGAAACCGCACTGGCTCTGCTGGCGACGCAGCCGGTCCGGGCCTACGGCACCGAAGCCCAGATCCACATCGCGCAAGCCGGGGCTCTCATCGACTGCGGTGAACCGGACGGCGTGATGTCCGCCCTGATGCCCGTACTCGCCATGCCCGCGGAACGGCGGATGGGCCCCGTGACGCAGCGGATGCGCGAGCTGGCGGCGACCATGGCACACGGTCCGGCGGGAACCTCGCGCGCCACGACCACGGCCAGGCGCAGCATCACCGAATGGTGCGCAGACTCGGCCCCGCGGCACCTGGCACTCTCGTCAGGAGAGGGCGTTGGCTGATTGGATCTCGGGTCATGACTCCTGAGCACACGAGCAACCACTGGTGGTGGCGACCCGCCTGGGGTATCAGCCGACGCTTCTACACCTGGCACCTGGTGTTCGACGGACAGGCGGACGTGCACCGGTTCGCGGCTCAGTACCGCGCTGCCCTCGCGGGCGCCGACGGGCTGGACCTGGTTCCGGACCAGTGGCTCCACCTGACCATGCAGGGCATCGCCTTCACCAACGAGGTCGACCAGGCCGACGTCGACGCCATCGTGGAGGCCGCTCGCGGCCGCCTGGCCGCTGTGCCCGCGTTCGACCTCACGCTCGCCGCGCCGATCCTCGACCCCGAGGCGGTCCTCGTCCCGGTGCAGCCCCACGACCCCGTCCACGCGGTACGCGACGCCATCCGCGCAGCCATCGGAGACGTGCTCCCCGAAGTACCTGAGGAAGCGGCGGGCTTCCGACCGCACGTCTCGCTGGCGTACAGCAACAGCGACGGGCCGGCCGACACCATCGCGACGGCCCTGGACGCGGCCGACGTCCCGCCAGCAAGCGCTCGCATCAATGCTGCTGAGCTGATCGTGATCCACCGAGACAACCAGATGTACGAATGGGAGCCGTACGCACGGGTGGCCCTCGGCTGATCGCCGCCGGACATGACGAAAGCGCCCCTCCGCCCCCGGCCGAAGCCAAGGACGGAGGGGCGTGTTCAGTCGAGCGAGTAGGGAATCAACTCGGTGGGGATCTCCTCGGGCGGCTCCTGGCGGGCGACCAGGCGGACGTTGGCGCGGCGGACGATGCGCATCGCCATCCGCAGCAGCCGCTCCAGCGCGGTGACCTTCTCCTTCTGGTGTTCCACGATCGAGGTCAGGTGGTCGACCTTCTGCTCCAGGACCTCGAACCGGCGCCAGATCTCAGGGCTGACGCGCAGCTCGTCGGCGTCGGCGTCGTCCTCGGGGGCGCCAGCCGCCGGGCGCGGGGTGGAGACTCGGGCCACCAGCACCGCCCCGATAACGCCCACCACCGCGATGATCACCCCGAGCACGGTGCCCTCACTGTCCATCCGACGCTCCTCTCTCACACCTGCAGATGCGCCTGCGACCCCCCGTCAGCGCGGCCACGATGGTCAGCAGGAGCAGCGGTGCGGCGTACAGCGGGACCGTGGCCCACGCCGCGGTGTAGGCGCCCGTCGCGGCGGCCGCGGCGAACGCCAGCCCCCACACGATCAGCGGCAGGGCGACGGCCGCGAATCCCCACATGTCCCGGCCGGGCCTCAGCATGCCGGCCACGGTGGCGAGCACGCCGCACGTGATCCAGACGCCCGCCCACGCCTCCAGGCACATCACCCGTGTCACGGGTGCGGTACCGGCGACGACGCCGTCCCGGTCCGTCGACAACAGCCCGACGCCGTACCAGACCCACAGGGCGCCGGTCCCGGCGAGGGCGAGGCCGCGCCAGCCCAGATGCGCCCAGAGCCGTGCTGGCGCGGCCCGCATCAGATGCTCCGGGGGCCGCGCGGTGTGTCTGCGGTCGCCACGGTCTCCATCACGCCGGGGCCTTCCGTGCCGCCGGAGGTGACGATGGCGGTGAGGAGCGCGGCGACGGCGGCCAGCCCGCCGACGGAGAGCGCGGCGCCCCAGTCGAGGTCGACCAGGCCCAGGCCATCACCGCCGAGGAGCGCCAGGACGGCCTGGGCGAACGTGCGGGCCATCCTCTCTCCGGTTGCCTTCCAGAACGCTGCTGTCATCACGGTTTCCTTTCATCGTTGCAGGTCAAAGCTCTGGCCTGAGTCCCGTGGTCATGAAACGACCAGGGGACTCAGACCGGGGGTGGTGCAGTTCGGGGCGTGGTCAGCCGGGGAGGGTCAGCTGGTCTTCGGCGATGAGGCGGTGGACGTTGACGCCGCCGCCCAGGCGCCGGTGGAGATAGGCCAGGCCCTCCGTCGTGATCCGTACCTGCGGGGCGGCTGCGGTCTCCTGGCCGGTGGCCGGGTTGGTGTACGAGCGGGGGCGCAGCCGTACGTGCGCGGCGTGCCGCTGGTAGGGGCGGTCGTGCTTGTCGATGAGTCCGTTGCCGCGCAGCACGGCGAAGAGGCGGCGTTCGCCGGTGTCGATGTGGGGGTCGCGGCCCAGGATGTGCGCTGCCTCCCGTACGGAGAAGTCCCCGGCGGCGGAAGCCAGGGTTTCCCATGCGCCGGCGGCGGGTTCGAGTGCGGCGACGCGGTGCTCGGCGTCGTCGGCGCGGACCCGTTCCCTCTTGGCGATCTCGATCGCCTGGGCGGTGCGGGTGACCATCTCCTCGAGGGCGAGCAGCGGATCGTCCAGGACCGGGGCCGGCTGGTAGCGGCCGGTGCGGCGGATCTCCCGGAGGATCGCCTTCACCTGGGCCTTGACGGCTTTCGCCCCGGGGAGGCTGCTGCGGAAGATCAGCTCCTACAGCCCGTCTTCGAAGATCACTTTCATCGCGCGGTTCTGCTCGCGCCCGTCGGAGAGGTTGACCCGCACAATCTGCGTACCAACCTCGTCGGAGTCGAGCAGCCTCACAGCGTCGCTCGCGTCGCGGTATCCGAGGGCCTTGGCGTAGTCGGAGGCGACCGCGTAGGGCCGGTCGTCGTCGGTGACGCCGAAGCGGATCTGTGTCCCCGCGACGTCGAATGGCATGATGTCCATGGCGTTCCAGTTCTTTCAGGTGGATGGAATGTCGAAGGGCCGCACCGGGGTGGGTGCGGCCCTTCGTTCGTGCGCTGGCGGGACTGGTGTTCTCAGGAGAAGAGGCGTCGCCAGGTCTCCGGGCCGGGGTATCCGTCCGCGTCGCCGCCGCTCCAGCCCTGCGCCCGCTGGAACGAGGCGACGTTCTTCCGGTCGTTCTCGGACCACCTCGGGCCGGGGCCCTGGGCGTAGTAGCGGCCGTAGCCCTTCTTGACGAGCTGCTGACCGAGCTGGGTGACGAACCGGTTGTCGGCGCCCGCCTTGAAGTACTGGCGGCCGGGGAACGCTGGCGGGGTGCTCGTCGCGGGCGGGGCGGGCAGGGTGCCGAGCAGCTTCCGCAGAGTCGTTTCCCCCGGCACGCCGTCGGCGTCCGACCCGCTGTATCCCAACGACCGCTGGTAGTCGGCGTAGTTCTCGGTGTCGGCATCCGACCAGGTCGGGCCGGGGCCATCGGCGTAGTGCTTCCCGAACCCCTTCGCGACCAGGGCGCGGCCGACCTTGGTCACGTGGTCGCCCTTCGCGCCGTATCCGTAGGCGAGGCCGCCGATGGTGACCTGGTAGCGGGCCACCCCAGCGCTACCGCCTCCGGGGAGCGCGCCGCCTGGGTCCGGCGCCGGCGTGTATCCCGTCGCGGGCATCCCCGCCCGCACCCAGGCGTACAGCCGCGCCCCGGGGCACAGAGTCGCGATGCCGTCCCGGTGGCCCTTCTTGGCCAGGGTCCGGCCGGTCCGGCGGCACGCCTCGTCGTACAGGGCGCGCGCTGCCGCGAGCGCGGCCGCGGTGGGCTCCTGGTCGCCGCCGACAGCTATCTGCACGGAGAGCCCGGTGACGTTGTGGCCGGGGCAGTGCGCGCCCTGCAGATCCCACCCGCGGCCCTCGTAGATGGTGCCGGCCTGGTCGACCACCCAGTTGTAGCCGACGCCCGACCAGCCGTTGCCCAGGTGCTCGGCCTCGATGGCGCGGGGGATCGCGTACCCGGTACGGGTGATGGGGGTGGCGCCGTCGTAGTGGACGAAGAACTCGCTGCGGCTCCCGAGAGGGACGCTGGCCGGGGTACCGGCCCAGGGACGCGCTCCCCACTCCGCTCGGGAAATGATCTTCAGATCAGGCATAGGGTCAGTCCTCCGGTGTCCAGTTGGGGCCGCGCAGCGCGGCAGGGATCGGCTCGGGCGGCGGCGGCATGGGCGGGTCCGGCAGCCCGAAGAACCTGTTCGGGAGGCGGTGGGCGAGCGGGTCGACCAGAAGGTCGGGGTGGTCCCAGATCGGGGCGCGGTCGACGGACATGTCAGCCCTCCCGGACGTGCCGCGCGACGGCGGCGTTGGCGAGCATCACGGCCTCGTCGACCGCGTTCACCGCGCGCGTCAGCTCCGGCGAGGAAGGGCACAGGTCGGCGAGCAGCTGCGCGAGGGCGAGGCCGCCGGCGCGGATCTGCTCGTAGGATTCGTCCTGGTCGCCGACGGGCGGGTGGTAGGTGAAGCGGTTCTCGAGATCGAGATCGAGGTCGTACGGCATCGGCCCTCCCGGGGCACGAGAAGAGCCCCGGCCGGTCGGCGCGGGGCTGGGTGGGGTGTGCGGGGCTGAGCGCGGGGTCGCACTCTGGTTCAGACGATGCCCGCCCAGTAGCAGGTCGTGGCTTCCGTGAACGACGCGGCGGTCAGTGTGCCGGAGGCGGGCAGGGCCGTCAGGTTCGTGGCGGAGGACTGCAGCCACCTGTGCACACCGCCCGTGGACACGGCGACGGCACCGGAGGTGGTGGAGGTTGCGCCCCAGTTCGTGGCCGCCAGATAGGGCGTTGCCGTCGTTGCCGAGACCTTCACCAGGATCGCCACGTAGTACAGGCCCGCTGAGAGGCTCACCCCTGTGGACAGGTTGAGTTTCACCATCTGCCCGCCGATGTTGTGGACCGCCGGCAGCTGCGCTTTCTGGTCACCGGCCGAGGACGCCCTGAGCGCGAAGCTGGCGTCGTAGATCCCGAAACGAACGTTCGTGGTCGTGCTGGCCGACTGGTCGTAGCCCATGACATGGATCGCCACCTGCGACACCGTTTTCGCGGTGCGCAGCGGGACGCCGATCAGGTACAGCCGTTGTGCCTGGCCCGGCATGTCGCCAGGGGTGCGGGAAGCGGCGTGGAGGTCGTAGGCCCACCCGGCCAGCCCGTAGTCGCTGGGAAGCCAAATCCCCGGGACAGCGGGGGGTGCCGGCAGCTGCTCGGCGGGGACCTTGCCGGTGGGGTCGAGGTCGGGGACACCTCCCGCTGCGCCTTTGGATGCTGCCGGAATGGCTCCCACATCGGTGGCGGTCAGGACGATGTCGCCGGTCTTGCCGTTGACCGACTCCACGTTGCCGGTTCCGGCCGGCCCCTCGGGGCCTCGCAGTCCGGTCTGGTACAGCCACTCGGTGCCGGTGTAGGAGTACAGGTTGCCGTTGCTGGTGTCGACGTACAGGTCCCCTGCTACGGGGGTGAGGTCGCTGTCTTCCGGCTCGCCGGTGCCGAAGTACCAGTGGGCGCCGGGGTCTCCGGGGAGACCCCGGCCGCCGCTCTGGGCGTAGAGCCAGGCGCGGCGTCCGCCGCCGGCGTCCGCCCACATGCCGAGGATCCCCTCGGGTCCCTGGACTGACGGTAGTGCCCCGTAGTCGTCGCTGGTGACGGCGGTGACGGGGGTGCCGTCGGGGTCGAGGAGGTCGGTGTACTGCTCGCCGTCGGTGCTGGAGTTCCAGAAGGTGACGGTGGTGCCGGCGGCGACGCCCCACAGGCCGTCGGTGGGCTGGACGACGAAGTCGGCGATGCCGTCTCCGAAGGTCTGGCGTGCCATCAGTCCACCACCCAGCTCATGCCCTGGCCCAGGATGTTCTGGCCGGTGGTGATGCCGGGGTGCTGGGTGAGCCAGAGCTGTCCGGCGCGGGTGTGGTTGGCGGAGTAGAGGGTGGCGCGGGCGATGCGGGGGCCGGTGCAGTAGAGGATGACGTACTGGTCGCGGTTGCGGTGGCGGTAGGCGGCGGGGATCAGGACGGGCAGTCGTGATTCCTCGCCGCTGGCGAGTGATCCGCCGGCGGTGCGGGTGAAGGATCCGACGCGGAAGTGGACGTTGCCGGAGCGCATTTCCAGGACGGAGGCGGTGCCGACGGTCCAGGGCGCGGCGGTGCCGTCGACGGTGACGGTGCCGCTGTCGTCGTAGAGGGTGCGGCGTTGGCTGCCGTCGTAGAAGCGCAGGCGGCCGCTGTCGGTCTCGTAGTGGATTTCGCCGAGGGCGGGCGTCGGGTTGGGGTGGCCGGAGGTGACGGGCCGGATCCGGGTGCCGACATACAGTTCGCCGCGGATGACCTGGACGCTGCTGGCGCCGGCGGGCACGGTGACTCCGGCGAGGAGGATCTCGTAGACCCCGGTGCCGCTCTGGTCCTGGGTGAGGGCGGGGGCGCCGGCGCCGGGGGTGCCCTGCTTGATCACGGCCCGGACGGTCCAGGTGGAGCGGTCCAGGCGTAGTACGACGCGGTCGGTGCGGGTGGAGCCGCTGGTGTTCGCGGGGACGGGCAGGGTTACGGCGGTGGTGCCGGAGGTCCAGGCGTGGCCGCGGACGCTGGCCCACAGGTCGGCGCGCAGGGTGACCTGGAGGCCGGTGGAGGTGGTGAGGGCTGCCGGGTCGGTGGGGTTGCCCCACAGTCCGTCGTCGGAGAAGCGGGCGGCGATGCGCTCGTATTCGGTGTCGGTGACGACGCGGTCGTTGTGGGCCGGGGAGGGCCAGGAGTCCTGCGCCACGGGGTTACCTCGCTTCCAGTCGGCCGAGCCTGCGGCTCAGATCGCGGATGAGCCGTACGGTCTGCGGGTCGGTGCTCGATTCCGGTGAGCCGATCAGGGTGCTGACGTATTCGCCGGAGGTCGGGGTGGCCTGCAGGTGGATGTTGCGGACGATGTCGGTGACCTCCAGTCCGGTGGGCAGTTCGACGGTGACGCGGTCGCCGAGGTCGAAGTCCCGGCCCGCCATCAGGTCGGGGGTGTCGACGGTGGTGGTGGACAGTTCGACCGGCGCCGATCCTTCGGCGAGCGCGGTGCGTCCGGCGACGGTGAGTTCGCCGGTGGTGTCGTTGTCGCCGCCGCCGTCCACGTGCTGCTCGACGCGCCACCAGGCGGCGGCCGCCGCGGCGTCGGCGGCCTGGACGAAGGCGCGGGACGCTGGGGGGTCGACTTCGTTTCCGGACACGAGGGCGTGGGTGACGGTCGGCGCGGACATTTTGAAGCCAACGGATCGGAGGTTGCCGAGGCCGGCGGAGAAGCGGGCTGTGGCGGTCTTGTCGGCCGGGGCGTAGACGTCGAACAGGATCTGGGCGGCGTCCTGGCGGGTGCGGAAGCCCAGGTTGCCGCCGTTGAGGGCAACGCGGCGGCAGGCGGCGAGGAGGCCCTCGAAGCGCGTGCTGAGGGTGGTGGTCGCGCCGACTCCGGCCGGTGGCGCGAGCGCGAAGTGCGGGATGCGCCGGGCGCTCTGGGCGCCGGGCCCGCACTGTTCGTTGACCAGGGTCCGGATGATCGTCTCCGCGTTGGCGGTGGCGATCTCCCGGGACGCGGACGCCGGTTGCGCGGACCAGGCGCTGGCGGGCAGCGGCCAGGTGAGGTATCCGGCGGGCACGGCCAGGTCGTCGGTGAACGCGACGCTGACTTTCCCGGGGTCGGGCTGTCCCTCGTCGCTGATCGACCAGATGAAGTCCTGCGGGATCTCGAGAGGGCCGGCCATCCAGATCGCGCCGTCGCGGATCACGATGATCCGGGTGCCGGGCTGCAGCTGGGCCATCACCTCGGGCCGGGCCGGCAGTTCCACTGTGCCGGAGGCCGGTTCGTTGAAGCGGCGCGTGCAGTCGAGGCTGGTCCAGCCGTCGATCGGGTCGCCCTGGATGACCATGTTCCGGTCGGTGACGAGAAGTTCGAGTGTCATGTCAGGCCGTTTCGTAGCGCGGGTTGAACACCAGGTCGACCGCTGATCCGGGGCCGGATCCGTTGAGCTGGAAGGTCACCGGATTCGCGCCCGGGCGCAGCGGCCACAGCTGTGCGCCGGGCCAGTTGAGCGCGCCGATCCAGTTCGCGCCGCTCTGGTAGCGGACGCGGGGCGGGTCGGTGCTGACCGTCACCCGCTGCCCGGCCTGGAGGTTGCCGTGGCCTACCGCCGGGGAGCTGGGGTTGAGGGTGAACGCCTGGCCGGTATGGGTGTGGGTGAAGGTGATCGACGCGGCGGGTCCGGTGATGACCCAGGTGGGCCATACGAGGACGTCGCCGGGGTTGTCGATGGTGGTGGCGCCGAGGACCTGGCCGCTGGAGATCGTCGGGTAGGGCTCGAAGAAGCTGCTGCCGACGGCGTGTTCACGGTGCACGGTGACCCCGACCGGGTCGACCCAGTAGGGATCTTCGCAGTACAGGGTGAGGACCGCGGTGTCGGAAACGATCCCCGAGCCCTGTGTGCCCCGTCCCTCGAACCCTTCCTGATAGATGACCTTGATCTGGCGGCGGGTGCCGTCGGGACGGGCGATCTCCAGGACGCCGGGGCCCTCGCGCAGCGTCCGCGTGAACGCTGCCGCGAGCGCGCGCCAGCGGGTCACGAACTCCATGTGCGTGCTGTCGCTGTAGACGTGCAGCGGCCACACGATGGTGCGTGACTGCGGCTGGACGTGCCGCAGCCGGGAGCCGCCGCGTGGGTGCGCGTCCGTGGTCAGGTCCACGGGCGCCGCACCGAGCCCGGAGACGCCGTCGGCGAGCGTGAACCATCCCCGCTGGTCGTCGCTCAACGGCCACACCTCGCCGTTCGGCGCGGTGTAGGTGGCGGTGGCGAACCCGATCTCCGGCAGTACGGGTGGTGGCTGGGGAGGGCGCGGCGGCGTGAGAACCGGGCTGGTGATGAGCGGCATGGGCGCCTCCGTCGTCGTCAGGGCTACGGCACGCCCGGCGCGCGGGCGCGGGCCGGGCGTGCCGTCTTATCGGGGGCGTCCCACGCGGGCCCGCGCTTCCTGCTGGCGCTGGAGGGTGTCGAGCTGCCGCACGGTGAAGTCGGCCGTACGGGCGTTGATCGTGTAGTGGGTGTCTCCGCCGGTGCCGCTGTGGGCTGCGGTGGACAGGGCGTCCCACTGCCGGTCGGTCAGGACCCGCTCGGGTCGGCGGGTGCCGTTGTAGACGGTGCTGTAGCCGGGCGGGAGCTGGCCGCCGTTGTCGTAGGTCTTCAGCGCGTACCGGTGGGTGAACAGCGGGTCCATGTAGCTGCGGGCCCTGCTGCCGATGACCACGCCGTCGCCGCCTCGGCTTTCGACGTTGGTGCCGTTGATCGTTCCGGCGGTGTGGCCGACGCCCCGGTTGGTGATGCCGATCATGTACGGGGACTTGGCGCCGAGGACCCAGCCGGGCGGTGCCGTTGCCCCGGAGAACGCGCCGGTGGCCCACCTGCGATGAGGCTTCTCGCCGCGGATGACGGACTCGATTGCGGAGACCAGACCGGAGCAGTCCCAGCTGGGGTTGCCGTTGCCGCCCCACTGGTATTTTTTCCCGGCCTGGGTGCGGGCCCAGGCGAGGCCGGCCCTGAAGCCCTTCCCCCCGATCCCCGCCTTCTCCAGCGCGGTGTCGGCCTTGCCGGAGAAGTCGAAGAGGCTGGTGAGCATCTTCTTCGGGACTCTCGTGACCATGTCCTTGTACAGCGACGCGGACCCGGAGATCTTGTCGATCAGCGGTTTCACGAGGGCGTTCATACCGGCCTGCGCGGACGCCTTGATGCCGTCCTTCAGCCAGCTGATGCCGGAAGAGGCGAGGTCCAGACCCTTGGAGGCGGTGTTCTTGACCCAGCCGAACAGGCCACCGCCCTGCGCGAACCCGGGAGCGTCGCCGGTGCCGCCGGCCGCCGCCCACTTCCGCAGCGCCAGGACCGCGCCGTGGCCGCCGGCACCCCGTACTTCCTTCGCCGCCCAGACGTGTTCGTCGCGGGACAGCCAGGCGGGTACGTCATCGGAGGTCTCGGTGCCTGCGCCGTAGACGGGACCGCCGCGCGCGAACCCTGCCGGCAGTTTCTGCTCACTGAGCGTCGGCGCTCCGAAGGCTTTCGCGACTCGGTTCCAGGTGGGGACGATGCCGCCGTTGTAGACGGTGCCGATGATGAATTTGACGGGTGTCCGGGAGATCCCTTCGAGCTTGTCCCAGGCCCGTTTGATGGCGTCCTTCGCCCTCTCGAAGGCTGCGCCCATCTTGCCCACTCCGGACTTGATGAGGTCGAAAGAGATTTTCAGGGCGCCGTTCCACAGCCATTTCGCCTTGTCGGCGATGGAGTCGAGGGACGGCCTGACGGCCTTGCTCCACAGCCACGTGGCGCCGTCGCCAACGGAGGTGATGCCCTTCTTCAGAAGGTCGAACGGCGGTTTGACGCCGCTGTTCCACAGCCATTTCGCTTTGCTGGCGATGGAGTCGAGGGACGGTTTGATGCCGTTGTTCCACAGCCACACGGCGGCGGAGCCCATGGCGCCAAAGGCTTTCGCGATGGCGTCGAGGGACGGCTTCAGCGCCGTGGTCCACAGCCACACGGCGAGCGCGCCGATGTTGGTGAAAAGCGGCTGCAGGACTGTTCCCCAGAGCCAGGCGGCGATGGCCCCCACGGCCTTGAACGCCGCGACGGCGGGCAGGACCAGGGCGACGACGATGATCGTGGCGAGGATCCGTGCGGCCATGCCGATGAACCCGAACGCCGGCGAGAGGGCGTTGTTCCACAGCCACATCGCGGCGGCGCCGATCGCGCGCAGCCCGGTCATGAAGCCGTCGAAGACGAGTTGGAGGAATCCCCAGGTCGCTGAGACTGCCGACTTGATGCCGTCCCAGGCACCCGTCACGATTGCGCGGAAGGTGTCGCTGTGCTTCCAGGCGATGACGAGCGCGGCTCCGAGGGCGACCAGCGCGATCACGATCAGGGTGATCGGGTTGAGGGCCATCACCGCGGTCAGGGTGCCCTGGGCGACGGCGAAGCCGTTGGTGACGGCGGTGCCCAGGAGGATCGCTGTGCGGTAGAGGGCGAACACGGCGGTCACAGTGCCGGTCGCGATGGCCTGCGCGGACATCGCCAGGGCGACGCCGCCGATCAGGATCGCGAGCGGCGTGAGCCACACGCCCATGTCCCGCAGCCACGTCACCACGCCGATACCGGCCATGACGACGGCGACGAGGGCGGTCAGCAGTACACCGCCGACGACGTCTGCGACGGTGAGAGCGGGCGGCAGTACGTAGGCCAGGAGCCAGCGGCCGATGTCGATGAGGACGGGGCCGAGGGTGCCGACGATGACCACGGCCAGGGCCCGCAGGACGGGCATCACCTTGGAGCCCAGCGTTGTCGCCAGCGCCATCAGGGGCGGCAGGGCCTTCGCGCCGAACGTCTGCCACAGCCGGGCCAGGGCAGGCAGCAGCTGGTCCAGGGCCGCCGCCTTGACGGCCTGGAACGTGTCGATCAGGCCGCGCAGCGCCCGGCCCGCGAGGTCGTTGACGAAGTCGCGGAAGGGCCGGCTGGTGGCGTAGGCGGCGGCGAGCGCGCCGCCGAGCAGCACAGCGGCGCCGATGAGCGCGCCGACCGGGGACAGCAGGAAGGTGAGCGCGGTGCCGGCGCCGGTCAGGCCGATCCCGAGCAGGACCAGGGCCGGGCCGATGATCGCGGCGACCAGGGCGACGACGGTGCCGAGCTTGAAGATCTGGGGTGAGCCGGCCGACACCTGGCGCACCAGGCCGGTGACGACGGTGGCGAACTGGGTGGCCCAGTCGAGGATCCCCGCGTCCGCGATTTCGATGGCCAGACCCTCGAGCGCAGACTTGAGGCCGATCAGCGCGCCGTTGAAGCCTTCCATCTGGACGGTCGCGATGTGCTCGGCGGTGCCGCCGGAGTCGCGCAGGTCCTGGGTGAGGGTGCGCATCGCCTTGGAGCCCTGGGAGACGAGGGCCTGCATGCCGGGCCCGGCCTCGATCCCGAAGATCGCCATCATCTGGCTCGTGTCGGCGCCGGCCTTCTCCAACTGCCCGATGATGTCGACCAGCGGCAGCATCTTGCCGCTGCTGTCCTTGACCTGGATGCCGAGCTTGTTCAGGGCGGCGGCCGCGCGCTTGGGGGGCGCGGCCAGCCGGGCCAGCGACATACGCAGCGTCGTACCGGCCTGGCTCCCCTGGATGCCGGCGTTGCCGAGCAGGCCGATGGCCGCCGAGGTCTCCTCGAACTCGACTCCCAGGGCGGAGGCGACCGGCGCGACGTACTTCATCGACTCGCCGAGCATCGTCATGTCGACGTTCGAGCTGGTGAAAGTTCTGGCCATGACGTCGTTCACCCGGCTGATCTCGTCGGCCTTCATGGCGTAGCCGGACAGGACGTTGGAGGCGATGTCGGCGGCCTGCGCGAGGTCGATGTTCCCGGCGGCCGCCAGGTTCAGCACGCCGGGCAGCGCGGTCATGATGTCTTTGGTCTTGAACCCAGCCATAGCCAAAAAGCCCATGGCATCAGCCGCTTCACCCGCCGAGTACTGGGTGGTGGCGCCGAGGTCCTTGGCCTGGTTGCGCAGGGCCTCGAACTCGTCGCCCGTCGCGCCGCTCACGGCTTTGACCTTGTTCATCGACTTCTGGAAGTCGCCGGCGGTCTTGATGACGCCGATGCCGATCGCGGCGATCGGCGCGGTCACGAAGCTGGTGAGTTTGGCGCCGGTGTCCTTGACGGCCTTGCCGCCGGCGGACAGGCCGTCGGAGAACCGGCCGCCGACGTCGCGGCCCGCCGCCGTCGCCGCGCTGCGTACGGCGGGGGCGCCGAGCTGCCGGCGGATCGCGCCCTCGATGCCGCGCATCGAGGGGATGATCTGCAGGACCCCGTATCCAGCAGTCGCCACGCCGCCACCTCCTTGTGTTCAGGTCGGGTGACGGCGCGGTGGCCGCTGTTCAGTTGAGGGGCCGGGGTGCTGCTGGTGGTTCAGGAGGGGAGCGGGTTGCCGTCCTCGTCCAGGCCGCAGTGCTCCAGCCAGCCCTTGAACAGGGCCTTCAGCTTGTACTGGGGCAGCGGGATCTTCTCGAACTCTGCGAACTCGGCCTTGCCCATTCCGGTCTGGAAGGAGCCGAGCATCGCGCCGACCTCCCCCTTGCGGGCGGAGGCCAGCAGCTCCCAGCAGTCGAGCGACTGCATGTGCGCGAAGGTCCAACGGCGCGAGTTCCACTGGACGACCCAGGGGGTCAGTTCGGCGTCGGGCTGGGCTGCGTCGAGGTTGAAGTCGAACGGCTGGTCGTCGGGACGACGCTTGGTGGTGGTCATGGGCGGGCCTTTCTGCATGGGCGGGTGCTGGGGTCAGCGGTGTTCGTGGACCTGGAGCCCGGCGGCGCGCGCCGCGCCGATCAGCTCGGCGCGGCCGTCGGCACGGCGGTCCTGGACCATCACGGTGGCCCGGTGTCGGTCGGTGACCTGGGAGGCGACCGTGACGGTGGCATCAGGGAGGCGGGAGCGTGCGCCCTGGGCGACGGCCTGGGCCGCGGTGTCGACCGCGCGGCCCATCGCCTCGTGTTTCAGGAGGTCGGCCAGACCACGGTGGTCGAGCCGGAAGCTGATGAACATGGGTCAGCCTCTCGTGTTCGTGTGTGTGCGGTGTGCGGCGTGCCGGGCGTCGGCAGCCGGGGCCGCGGCCATGGTGGGGCGGCCCCGTGTGGATGCCTCCAGCAGCCGGTCCTTGATGAGCTGGTGGCTCGCCCGGCGGCGCCGCCGGGCGAGCCGGTCGTGGGCGGTCTGCGGGCGAGGCAGCGGCGGAGGCGGCTTTCCCGGCTTCTTCGCGGTGGTGTTGTGGATCGCGGTGACGACCTCGCCGAGCCGGTCAGCGATCAGCGTGAGCGTGGCGATCTCCGGGGACCACCCGGCCAGCGGCGGGGGCCCGGGCTCCGGCTCGGGTATCTGTGCGGCCAGCTCGTCGTCGTCGGCCATCGCGGTGAGCGTGTGCGATGCGGACGGCAGATGCTCCACGATGTTGAGGATGAACCGCCAGCGCCGCCGGGCCCACAGCTGGGCGAGGTCCCATCCCCGGTCGGCCAGGTCGGCGTCGATCGCCTCGCTGTACCGGTCGAGGAGGGAGAGGAGCCGGTCGGGGTTGCCCAGGCCGTGGTGCTCGCGCCACGCGGCGACCATGCGGGTCATCTTCCAGGCGGGCATGGGCGTGCACCGGAACATGTCCGCCTGGTCGCCGAGCAGCACACGGGTGTCGTGGTCGACGTCCGCGCCCAGGCGGGCGATCGTTCGCCAGTGAAGATCGCACGGATCAGCCAGCGTGTAAGTCCGGCCGCCGTGGCGCACGGTGAACGGGCCCGCGCTCCGGCCGCCTTCACGCTCGAGGGCGTCAAGGTCCATGGGCTCTCGGCTACGTGGACTTACGGCCGCGCGGCGGGCGGGCGTCGTCCTCGTCGGCGGCCGCCGCGGCGTGGTTGTCGTCGCCGGGGGCAGGCACGATCCGCCGGGTGCTGTCGGCGACGGGGGCGGAAACGCCGAACCTGGCTTCGCGCTCGGCCTGTTCGGCGTCGCGCCGCTGCTGGTAGGCGGCGGCTCGTGCGAGGTGGGCCCGGGCCGTGGGGTCCTGCCGCGCGGCGAGCGCCTCCAGCTCGGTGCGCGGCCGCCATCCCGCCGCGCGCAGCCTGACCTGTGCAACCGGGGACTGGACACTCTGCGTGGCGCCACCGGGCGCCACGAACACGATCTCGGCCGGGGCCTGGTCATCGTGGGACATCGCGGGTCTCCCTCGCGGTAGGGGGCAGGCGGGCCGGGGTGTCCGTGACGGCCGGCGCCCGCCCGGCCCGGCCGTCACGGAGATCAGAAGCCCATCGCGGACAGCAGCGCCGACCAGCCCGGCCCGGCGAAGAAGAACCGCTCGCTGTAGCCGAGGGTGGAGTCCATGTAGCCGGTCAGGGTCACCGGCCAGGTGGTGGGGTCGTCCTGGTTGTTGAAGGACTGGCCGTCCTTGTCCGTCACGGACGCGCGCGGCAGGAAGCGGGCGGTGTAGATCTCGCCGCCGTCGGACAGGTCGACGCCGATGGTCAGCACGCGCCAGTAGCGCAGCGGTGGCCGGTCCGGCTTGGCCACCGCGACCTCACCGGACGCGGCATCGGGCACCACGGCGGACATGTCGACACCGGTGTACAGGCCGATGGTCTGCTTGTTGGTCTCCTGCAGGTTGACCTGCAGCGTGGTGACATCCGAGGTGATGTCGCGGCGGGTCGGCTCGACCGCCCCCCAGCTGGTGACGTCCGAGGTGGAGACGTCGGCGGAGTACTGGGCTCCGTCGTCCGACATCCACCCGAGGTCGGCGTAGCCGTCCGGCAGCGCCAGGAGCGCCATGTCCGGCCCGGTCAGCGCCGTGATCGCCTGGCTGGTGGACGGCGCGATGAACGTCGACCCTTCCAGCTGCTTGCGGATCAGCTGATTCTGGTGGTTCTTCAGGGACTCCCATGCGGGCATGCCTGTACACCCCTTTCCTGCGGGGACTCGTGGCGAGGCCCCGCAGGCAGCGGGGCGGTGGGCCGGGCGGGCCTAGGTGAAGCGGCGGGCGGAGACGCGGTAGGTCGCGGCCACGCAGCGCACCGCCGGGTTGTCGTGGAGAACCCCGTGGGGTCCGTCCTCGGTCACCGCGCGGTCGATCAGTCCGGCCCCGGGGACGAGCAACGGCCCCGACAGCAGAAGCTGCTGGACACTGCGGGCGATCTCCCACGCCTGCGCGCGGGTCGCGGCCGCCGTCTCGATCTCGATACGGGCCGCGTCCGTACGGCCGTCGTCGGCGCCGCCGAGGCGCACGACGCGCACCATGGGCAGACGCTGCTCCAGATCCGGCGGATAGACCGTGACCGCCGCGGGGAGAGCGGGGACGGCGAGGGCCTGGACGAGGAGGTACTCGAGGTCCGGGTAGGGCGCGAGGTCACCCATGTCGCCTCCCTGGTGTGTCAGCCGGTGACGCGGCGCAGCCGCACTTCGAGATGCCGAGTGCGGCCGGCCAGGTCGTCCTGGGGCTGCGGGTCGCCGTCGACCTCATAGAGGTCATCCCGCCACCGGACCTGGTCGGTGGCGCGGATATCAGTGGACGGCGGCAGGAACACCTGCCAGCCGCTCACCACAGTGTCGCGGCCGTCCAGGCGCTCGGTGGTGGTGACGGGCTGCATGAACGCGCCGGACACCTCACGTTCGGCCGGCGGCCCGGTCGGGTCGCCGAACTGGTCGGCCGGAGGCGGTCGCAGGATAGTGATGGTGTGCGCGCCGAAACGGGTCCTCACCGGCGCTCACCCGACCCGCAGCTGAATCGTGCCGAAGCGGCGCGGCCCCCACCGGGCCAGCGCCTTCTCGTCGGCGCCGGACAGAGTGACGGTGGCGCCGGTCGCGGACGTGCCGGGCTGGATCTGGTACGAGTACTGGCCGATCCGCTCGCCCGCCACCCCTGACGACATCGACGGCGCCAGCAGCGTACGCAGCACCATCGCGCACACCGTGGCGACCACCGCTTCGGGCACCGGCAGCACGCCGTGCGAATAGGTGACCTGGTAAGTGTCCGGCGATCCGCGGCCCCACGTATCGAGGCGTGTGCCATCGATGCCGTACGCGGCGCCCGACAGGTCGACCTTGTCGATCCCGTCCCACACCCACCCCGTCATACCGGCCGTCGCCACCCCGTCCCCTCGTACGGCCTTGACCGCGCTCACCGCGGTGACGGGGCGCTGCGGCAGGCGCAACTGCACGCCGACGGGCCGCAGCACGATCACGTCGTCGGTGACCGGGGTGAAGTGGCGGCGGGTGAAGTCCCGCACCAGGGCGGAGGCGTCCGCCAGCAGGGCGGCCGATCGGGCGCTCTCCTCCTCGATGAGCTGGCGGCCGAGCCGGGCTTCGAGATCGGCCGGGGTGGCGAGCGGATCCATGTCACCCCCCGTACGTGGCGATCAACTGCGCCTTGGTCATGGCGGTGTGGTCGCCCGGGTCCTGGTGGTCGGCGTAGGCGAGCCACGACTCCTTGGAATCGCGAGGCCCTGGGCGGCCCGGGCCGCCCCCATCGCCGGACGGCGGCGAGGGATCCGGCTCTCCCTCGTGGTCCGGCTCGGCCGGCTCGGGGCCGGGATCCTCGCCGCTCCCCCCTTCGTCGTCGGGCGCGGGCGCCCCCTGCTCGCTGCCGGCGTCGTCCGGCACCGTGCTCGGGGCCAGGCGTACGCCGTCGATGCCCCGGGCGAGGATCCGCTCGGCGGTCTCCTCTCCCACCTCGGCGTGCCCGTCACGGAACTTGATGCGGAGGGTGGGCAGCCACAGCTGCGGATACGTCTCGCTCAGGAGCTGGACCATCAGGCACCGCCCCCGGTGGCGGGCCCGGACGCGAGGCCGGTGATCTTGCCGTGGGCCTTCTCGTTGCCGTACTTCAGGCCGACCTCGCCGTAGATCTGCGCCCGCTCCGAGGCGCCGGTCTTGGCGAGCGGCTCGATGAACAGGAAGCCCTTGCCCGGCACGAGGAGGAACCGCGGGGCGCACTGCTCCAGCGACACCACCGAGATGGTGGAGTTGGGCATGTACCGGTTGAGCATGACGTTCAGCTCACCGAAGTCGGTGATGATCGTGGACACGGAGACACCGCCGATGTTGCGCGTGGTCTCCTGGTAGTTCGCGTCGCTGACGAAGATCTTCGTCAGCATGCGCTTCTGGTAGCCGTTGCACATCAGCGTCGCCGTGCCGGACTGCTGGATACCGCCGGCCTCCCACACCATCTGCAGCAGGTCGATGACCATGTCGTGGTCCAGCGGCTCACCCGCCGCATCGATGACGTTCGTGGCGATGGCCTGGAGGATGCCCCTCGTACGCCGCGGCTGCGCGTTCGTCGTGGGCTGCGCGAACGTACCCGTGATGAACGTCTGCTCGATGTCCCGCGCCATCTGGATGAGGGCCTGGCGGATCTGCCAGTCCGACTCGTCCGACACCGGATTCACGCCGTCGATCCCCACCGCGCCGGGGTGCGCCGAGCCGGTCGACGCGTACTGGCCGGTCGCCGCGAGCTTCGTGTACGACAGCTCGATGGCCTCCTGGTGGATCTCCGCCACGTTGTACACGTTGAACCGGGCGCGCTCCTCCCCGCTGGGCGCGGGCGCGCCTTCGGTGCGCTGGCGGACATCGGAGGCGTCCCGCAGGTCGTAGCCCTGCCACTGGAACAGCGTGCTGTTGACGGCCTCGCCGCCGGTCAGCCCGCCGATCGCGGACAGGAACGGAGTGTCCTGGGGCGACTCGGAGAACAGTTCACCAACGTAGTTCGGCAGGTTGAACGTTGTCCCCTGCCCTGTGATGCCAGGCATCAGTTACCTCCATATGCGGGCAGGGACAACGCCCTGCCGCTCTAGGTGTTCGGGTTCATCAGGCCCAGCAGCTGCGCCGACTTCAGGCGCCGCGCCTTGGTCCAGTCGCCGGCCTGCTCCGCCGCGGTGATCTGCTCGGGCAGCGTCGGTTCCGGAGGGTTGGGCAGCGCGCCGGGCCGCAGCGCCTCCACCGGCGCATGCGACTGCGGCTGCGGCGTGGTGTCCTGCGCTGCGGGCGCCGGGGTGCGCAACGCGACCAGGCGCTCGGCCTGCCGCGTCAGTGCCTCTTCGCTCGTGCCGGTCAGGAAGATCTCGGCATCCTGGTCAGAGATGCCGGCGCGCGCGGCGATCCGCCACCGCAGCGCCTCCGCCTGCGCGGCCGTGGCGCTCTGTTCGGCCGCCGCCGCGCGCTCGGCCAGGCGCTGGGCCTCGGTCTTGTTCGCGTCCTCCAGCTCGGCGAGCCGTGCGGCGGCCGTGCTGTTCTCCTTCGCGCGCACCTCCCACTTGCGTGCCTCCGCCTTCCAGTCCGTCGGTTCCGGCGCCGCGGGCTGCGCGGCGGGCGGAACAGCCGGGACGGGCGGAACGGGGCCCGGGTCTGCCGGCACCGGTGGCGGCACCTGCGGGGTGGGCGGGGTCTGGGACGGGTCCGGCGCCTGTGCAGGCGGCGGAACCGGTACGGGTGTTGCCATGTGTGGTTCTCCCATGCGGGATAGCCCCGCCGGCCGTGCGGCACCGGGGCAGTCGGATAAAGGGATGGGTGCGGTCCGTGCCGTGCGGCTCGGTCCCGCGAACCCCCGGGCAGGCCGGGGGAAGTCAGAGGTTGTTCTCACGGACGTAGGAGCGCCAGGCCGCGATTGCCTCCGTGCCGGAGGTCCCGGCGGTGGCCTCCTGCCACTGCTGCTGCAGACGGCGCACGTCCGGCGGCTCAGCAGCGCGCCGGTACACCAGCTCGGCAGTGCACCGGCAGTGGTTGTGGGTCCGGAAGTTCACGGTCCCCTTGGAGTAGACGACGCCGCGGCCGCGCAGCATCAAGCAGAACGGGCAGCCCTTGCCGCGGATGACGCGCCGCCAGCCCATGACCGCCGGGCGGGCCCGGAACGTCTGCATCGTCGTCTGCCGGCCCCCGGCCAGTGTCAGCCGCGCGACGGTGCCTTCCAGCTCTCTGCTCATGGACCGGGCCGCGGCCACCTCGCTGCCCGTCTGGGTCATGCCGTCCTTGAACGCCACCGGGCCACTGACCCGCAGCGAGATGTCGATCTGGTCAGACGGCAGGCTCACGATGACCGGGGAGAGGTCCACGCCCTGCAGGGCGGCGTGCTCGCGCAGGTAGCGGCGGGTCAGGAACGCGGTCGCGGACTGCCCGAGCTGGATCTCCTGGCGGATCTGCGGGGAGACCCGGGCCCACCACGCGTCGATGTCCGCGAGATCGGCCTGCGTCGCCGCCTTGCGGATCCGGATCGCCAGCAGCGTCGCCACCCGCGACACTTCAGCCTGCAACCGGCTCGTCAACACCTCCGCCGCCGCCTGAGCGGCCTCCGATACCGCCATCGGGCACCTCCTCGGCCGGCGCCCCGGCGGGTCCGTCGTCGGCGAGCATCTCCCCCAGCCGCTTCATGACGTCCTGGTCGTCGGCCATCTCCAGCCACCGTGAGATGTCCTGGTCGGTGGTGCCCGGGATCTTCTCCCACAGCGCCCGCGCCGGCACCCCGAGCTGCGTGGCGATCTTGCCGAGCGCGTCGGCAACCTGAGCGAGCGAACGCGGGGTGGTGTCGCGCCACACCACCTGCGCCGACTGGTCCTCCCACGTCGCCATGTCACCCATCGCCAGACCGGCCAGCCGCAGCAGCTGCTCGTGACTCTCCCCGAAGCTGACCTTGTGCTCGCCGATGTCAAGCTGGTGACCGTCGTTCAGCGCCGCCAGCGCCTCCGCCGAAACATTGGAGACGCTGTTGCCGATGACCAACTTGTGCGGCGGGATCTGCCGCACGCTGGACACGTACAGCAGCGTCTTGTCCCGCGAGTCCAGATAGCCGGACAGGTTCGACTCGGCGAAGTCCCCGAACTTCGTATCCGGAGAATCGCTTTGCCAGACCCGGTTCACCGCGGCGTTCCACGGCTCGACCGGGTTCCCGTCGTCGTCCTCGGCGATCGCCATACCGGTCACCCACCGCTGCCGGAACGCGGCGACCTGCTGCGTCATCAGCAGACTGAAAGTCGCCTGATTCAGCTGCCGCTGCGCCGGGAGCATCGGGTAGACGATGCCCTGCGGCCCGTCGTCCAGGTCGTCGTAGGACTCCAGGTAGCGCACGACCGGGCACACCCCGAGCCCGTGCCGGCGGACCAGCACCGTGCGGGTGTCCAGGGCCAGGCCCTCGAACGGCAACGGGTCCGTGCGCTGCCCGCTGGCCTCCGGCGTCACCACCGAGGCGGGCACTTCCGCCGTGTAGGTGTGCTGGTCGTCGTAGACGGTGATCTCGGTGACCATCTCCGGCGCGTTGGTCTCGATCTTCGGGCGGGGGATGCCCACCGAGATCGCGTAGCGGGGCCACTCGTCATGGATCGGATCGGCATACAGCGCGGTCATCCGACGCGGCGACCACGGAGTGATCACCGGCGTCTTCTTCCCGCCGAGCATCCCGGGGAGCACCGTGGCGTAGGACACGCCGTACCCGAGCGAGGCCCGGTACAGGCCGGCCTGGCGGGCATCCATCCGGTTGGGCTGCCACACCGCATCCCACACCGGACTGTTCTTGGACTGCCGGGCCGGCCGGTAGCCGTCCACGAACAGGCCCTGCGCCACGCTGCTCACCAAGAGGGGCAGGACGTTGAACCTCGCCTGGTCGACCAGCTTGCGGTACTCGGCGGTCGCCGACTGCGGCACGTAGATGTCCACGACCCGGTTCTTCAGGTAGGCGTGGATCTCGTTGAGCCGGCCCGCCTCGGCGCGCCGCCCGGCCAGCAGCCACTGCACCGCCGTCGTCAGAGTCGCGCTGTCCATCGCCTCCGGATGCTTGGCCATCACGCGTGCTCCTCCCGGTGGCTGATCAGCCCGGCCATGCTGATCCACGAATCGGCCAGACCTTCCAGGCGCTCCATCAGCGCCAGGTTCGTCTCCAGCTCCGCAGCCTCCAGGAGGCGGGCAGCGTTCCCGAGGGCTTTCTCGACCGTCACCGACTCACCCCCATGCCACGACGCGCCCGGGGCGCTTCTTCGGTGCCTGCTTGCGTTTCGCCCAGGCCGGAGAGGCCAGAAGCATCCGACGGGCGAGGCGCGCGCCGACCGCGCACACCGCCAGGTCGATCTTCTTCGGCGATTCCCGGCCCTCCTTGGCGATCGATGTTCCATAACGGGTCGGGCGCCGACGGGCGTTGAGGACATGGCGCCGCAGTCTGGGATCACCGTCGTGCGTCAACTCGCGTTCGCCGATGTCGATGAGCATGCGGTCACAGCCCTCGGTGAAGTCGCGGCCGTGGCCGCGCATGTCCCAAGCCACGGCGTGGGCGGACCGGCCGATGGTGGCCTGGATGAGCAGCTGTTCACCGAAGTCCGCGCCCCACGCGTCGATGTAGGACTCGAAGTCCTTGACGTCGCCGAAGAACGCGAGCACGGTCCGCTCTTCGAAGGTCTGGCGGACGACCCGGTCGACGTCCGCGCGGTCCACGCGCCAGTGCTCACCTTGTGGTCCGCGCGGCTTCTCCCAGCACCCGAGGACGAACACATGCCCGTCGCTCACGCGGCAGCCCACCAGGCCGGTCGCGTCGTCGCTGGTCGATCCGTCGAAGAACATGACGATCGGCTCGTCCAGGGCGACGGTGACGTCGGGCCGTGCGCACGCGGCCCAGTCCGGATGCGTCGTCCACGCGTCGCGGGCCGCGGTCGGCTGGTTGAAGAAGTACCGACGCGACTCCTCCGGGTCTTTCTCCACGTTCCAGAACTCCGACTCCACGATCCCGCGCAGGTCCAGCACGTCGCCGAACGGCCCGTACACCTCCCGCAGCGCGCCCACCACCGCGTCCAGGTCCGTCATGTCGACGTCCGCCGGCGCCTCCCGGTGGTCCCAGAGCAGACGTGACTCGCGGGTCTTGCCCTCCGCGATCAGCCGGGCCCGCTCGTGGATCTTCTCCAGGACACTGTTCTCGCCGGGCTGGTACATCGTGGACGTCAGCAGCGCCCAGCCGGTCGACTTCGGCCGCTTGCGCAGGTTCCGGTCCACGGTGCGGTACATCTGCCGCAGCTCAGGGACCACGTACAGGTGCGGCTCATCGAAAACGGCCAGGGATTCCTTGCCGCCGTCCCGGGAGGCCGCCGCGGCGGTGGAGGGCCGCACCTCGCCGCCACCCGGCAGGATGACGCGGGTCAGCCCGGCCGCGCCCGAGGGAAGGTCCTCGGAGAGCGGGCCGTGCTCCAGGTTGTAGTTGATGTTGTCGTAGGTGTTCCCGGCCTGGGACTCCTCGGTGGCCAGGCACCGGATGAACGGATACGTCACCGGGCGGCCCATGGGCTCGCCCGGCTCGTACTCGTAGACGAAATCCTTCCACCGGTACCGCTCGCCCCCCTTCGCCCACCCGCGGAAACGCGTCGGCGCGAACGCCTCAGCCAGCGAGATGAACCCCGCCAGCTCCGACTTCGCGCGGCCCTTGCCCCGGGAGATGGCCACCGTGTCATACAGGCGCCGCCCGGTCTCGTCGTGCGCGTAGCAGTCCAGGATCAGGCCGGCGAACTCGTCGTCCAGGGGCAGCGCGTCCGCCCCGTGGCGTGCGTGCAGTCCGCGGCCCTGGACGTCGCCCGGACCGTGGACACAGAACCACTCGACCCACGCCAGGACCACACCGAGGGACCGCGCCCGGTCATGGGCAGGCGCCCGTACGAGTTCACGAGGCATCGGTCAGCTTCCTCCGGCGTGAGGTCAGATCGGTCACGCCGTCAGCCCCGGCGCCGGCGTCCTGCTGAACGGGATCGGGCACGATCGTCCAGCGCAGCGCGGCCATGCCCTTGGGGGTGAGGCCGAGCCGGTCGTCCAGCTCGCGCATCTCCCGGAAGATCGCGAGGCGCCCGGTGGCGAGTGCGGCCAGGCGGCCGACGAGGTCGCGGACCGTACGAAACTCATCGTCGTCCAGGGCGGACAGCAGCTCCGTCGCGTCCAGGGAGTCCACCGTGGCGAGGGCGGCGAGGTCGTCTTCGAGGGCGGCGCGGCGGGCGAGCATCGACTCGTGTCCCGGCGCCCAGGCGCACGCCTGCGGGGTGGCCCAGGCCCACTTCCACCAGGCCCGGCCGGCCTTGCCGAGCTTCACCCAGGCCGGGACCCGCGGCGCGGGCTCGGTGCGGCCGGAGACCGGGAGTTTGGTGGTGGGGATCGTGGGGGCGTTGCGCCGGCGTCGGTCCTCGGAGGGCAGCGGTCCGGGCACGGCGCCTCACCCCCTCCCGGCCCCGGTTCAGTAACCGGGGTCGTCCGGCCACCTCACGGCGTACTCGCCGGGTGCATCGTCCGTGGCGGGCCGCCAGTCCATGTCGATGACGTGACCGCACACGGTCACTCCGGCGGTGGAGTACCGGTCGATCCGCACGCCCGTCGTGGTCGTCGCCGCACTGAACTGCTCCAGTGCGTCCGCGAGCTGGCGCAGGCCGGCCGCGTTGAACAGGTGACTCATCGGTCCGTCCTCACGTTGTCAGGGAGGTGATGACCTCGGAGATGTCGGCGAGTTCGGCGGGCGCCTGGCCGTAGCGGCGGCCGAGCGCGATGTAGCGGCCGGTGCCGTAGACCTCGATGTGCGCGCCGTCCTCGCGGCGGATCCGGCGGCCGCGTACGACGTGCCCGTGGCCCCACAGGTGCAGGCCGGTGCCGCTCGGGGAGACCTCGGTGTAGGTGGGCGGGCAGGCATTCAGGATGGCCGCGGCCCAGGGTGCGAGCTGTCCGTCGGCGGTGAGGCAGTGGTCCAGGTCGACGCAGACGATGCCGTCGCCGTTCAGGACGAAGCCCAGTCCCGCGCCGTGGGGTGAGCGGGCCGCGGTGCCGTGGTCGGTCCAGGTCCGCGGGTCGGTCGAGGAGGCGGCGCGGCCCGTGTCGGCCCGCAGCGGCGTCTTGTCCGCACCGTGCCTGATCCACCGCTTCTGGCCCCGGATCTCGGCCGGAACCGCCTCTCCGGCGCGCTTTTTGCGGTGCGCGGCGACCCGGCAGCGCCCGCTGCAGAAGCGTTGCGGGCGGCCGAGGCCGGCCCTCCTCAGCTCTGCGTCGCAGTACTCGCACGTCGTCCGGATCATGCCACCAGTCTACCCTGCCCGTAACGTAATAGGGCTCTGAACTGCGATGATATCCACGACCGTGTGGGGTGTGGCCCTGTGTGGCGATCTGCCGGACAGGGGGTCGGATCACCCCGGCACCCTGCCCGCGCGCCGCTGGCGGCCCCGCCGCGGTCCGGGCCGGGCCCGGAGCGCGGAACCCGTACACACCGCGAGGCGCTATGCCGCTCCGTGGGCCACAGGGGCGGGGGGCCGGGGGTACCCGCCACCTCAGCCGGGCCCCCGGACTCCGAATCCCGGGTCGCGCCCGGGGCCGACCGGGTCAGAAGGGCGGCGGGTCGTCGGGGGTGCCCGGGTGTGCCGGGCGTGAAGGGTTCGGCCGACGTCGTTGGTGCGGGGACGAGGGTGTGGTGCTGTCCTGGCCTGTGACGCTGCTGGTCTCGATCAGTCCTGGGTGCCGGGGCGCGGGGCGCTGGCGGCTGGGCAGCGGTCCGCGCGCCTGGTTGGCCTGGAGCGCGGTGCGCTTGCGGTGGTGGTAGCCGCACAGCGTGCGCAGGTTGCCGGTGCTGTGATCGTCCGGGGCGCCGATGTGGTCGGCGTCGGTGCCCTCCTCGGCGCAGCGCTCGCCGTCCTCGATCCATGTGCACTGGTGTCCGTCGCGGGCCAGGACCTCGGCGCGGATCGTCTTCCAGCCGGTGGGCCGGGGTGCGGTTCGCCGGGACGAGGCTCCCTCGGTCCAGTGGTCCCCCGGCTGAGGCTGAGTCACGGTTCGAAGGCGAGCAGCTTGAGGTCGGCGCCGGCGTTGATGGCCAGGCTGGTGCCGTAGAGGGCGGGGGGCAGGGAGCCGAATGTGCGGGTGGTCCCGGCCGGGATCTCGGCGTCGGTGTCCTCAACGGCTTTGCCGCCGACGGTGATCGGGGTGACCAGCGTCAGGGTGAGGGTGTCGGTGCTGTCGTTGCGGACTCGCAGCACGGTCTTGCCGGTGTTGGCCATGCTGTGGCCGTTGACCGGATCACCGTCGGTCTCGACGGGGTCCGCGACGCCGGCGTCGGAGAGTCGGGTCACGGGAAGTCTCGCGCGGGGCATGGCGCCTCCAGGTCGAGTGGGGCGGCGGGAATGACGAAGGCCCCGACCGGATACCGGTGGGGCCTTGTCTGTCACGTTCTGCGTCCGGGCATGGCGGACTTGCGAGGAGTATGTGATCGGTGGTGACAGAAAGTCAAGTTGCTCTTGTCTGTGACGGGCCGGGCCTACTGTTCGATGCTGATGGCGGCGGTGTTCCCGGCCGTGTCCATACGGATCGAGGCCGTGTCCAGGTCGAGGTCCTCGACCTGGATGCCGTCCTTGTTCAGCATCGCTGGCAGCTTGTCCTTGACCCAGCTGGTGACCTTGGCGGTGTCGACGCCGTCGAGTCCGGCAGCTGTGATGCAGTCGCTGAACAGCGAGATCTGCTCGCCCTTGGGGATGCCGGCGGTGTTGCAGGAGAGGCTGAGGATGCCTCGGCGGGTATCGGTCGTGGCTTCGGCGGTGAACGACGGGGAGCTGAACGTGGCCCCCTTGTGCTCGCCGACCCAGGTGAGCATCGGGGGCAGCCCGCTGATCGTCTTCTTGGCGCCCTCCTTCTCCCAGGTGACGCCGTGGCCAGCCATGGCGGTGGCCCACTGGCTGATGCTGCCGCCGAGGCTCACGGTCGGCTCCTCCTCGTCGTCCGGCGCGGCACTCTTGCTCGCGTCGGGCGTCGGTGTCGTGGCGGGCTTGGAGTTCTCCTTGGAGTCGGCGGTGGACGTCTCGCCGGCGGACTCCTTCGCGGCTTCTTCCGGGTCGCAGCCGGTGAGTGCGAGCAGTGCGGCGCAGGCGACTGCCGCCGTGGTGATGGTGCGCATGGTCCCCCCAAGAACGGATGTGGCGGGGCCCATGATGCGCATATCTCCACACATCGCGCGCACAGAGTGTTCACTGTGTGTCGCTTCCGTTACATAGTGGGAGGGGTTGCCTCAGCGCCGGTGGCCGTGTCGATGACGATGCCGATCTTCTGGAGCTTCCCGCCGAAGCTCACCCGCGCGGCAACCGTCTCCGTTCCCGACGCACCGGAGCGCATCGCGTCCTGGACCCACGCGGCTACCTCGTCCAGGGTCAGCAAGTGCTTCGGCGCAGCGGCGTGTTCGACGGATTTCAGAGCCATGGCGACATCATGCCGACGGGGCCGTGTATCCGTCGAGTCACCGCGGAGGCGGGCACGGGGCGGTGGCCCTGCCGGGCTGGAGCGTCTTCGTGCTGCGTCACCCGAAGGGGTTGCCGCCCTGCGCCTGCACGGCGGCCGTCGCGGCGGCGAGGTACGCGGTGTACGTCTCGCGCTGGTTCCAGGTGAACAGGATGGTGCGGGGGTTGCCGGCGATCGAGCGTTCGGCTTCGGTCGTGGCGATGACGAGGAGCCCACGGTCGTCTTCGGTGGCCAGTTGCACGTAGCCGTTGACGAGCCGGGTGGGCTCTTTCGAGAGGACCTTGATGACGGAGGCGAGGGGAATCACCGCGTCCTTGTTGCCCGTGATCTTGCCCATGAGCTTGCGCTTGATCTCGGCTCGGTCCTGGTGGACTGTCACGGTGGCGACGTAGCCCTTGAACGCACGGGGTGCCTGTGCGGGAACGGCGCCTTTGCTGAAGTTGAGTGACATCGAGCCAGTATGTCGTTCTCACGTACAGGCGTCCCTGAAAAGGGGAAACGCCCACCGGCTGCCATGCGAGGTAACACGAGTACGGCCCCGCCGGGGGGTCGGCGAGGCCGTACGGGCGGCGGCGCAGCGGCGGGAAGATGCTCGCGCGCGGGGGTCGTGCGATCACCGCCGCACTGCCGGTTGCGTCACGCTACGCCCGGGGATGACCGGATTGTCTGTAAGCACTTCCGTGGGGACCACCGCGTCAAGATCTTTTGGTACCACTCTCGAACCGGCGGACGACCGTTCACCCGAGGCACAGACGGCCTCTTCTCGCTGGCTGCGCCTGTGCAGCAGCCCAGGACAAGCCCGGAGGCCGAACGCCTGTCGGAGCCAAATGACCTTGACGCGCTGGTACCAACGAACCTCCGTACAAACACCGGATGTCACCGCTCGTGCGAGGCCTGGTCGTTCACTCAGCTCAGGCCGCTGGTCAGCTTCGTCCAGTCCATCTCGGGCCGCGGCCCCATGGCGTGGGTGATCATCATGCTGCGTGCGTCGGTGTACAGCTCGTCGTGGGTCCGGTCGGGTGCTGCGGTGATCGTGGCGTCGAGGATCTGCTCGGCGACGGTCTCGGGTACCTGGAGGGCGCGCGCGTGGTACAGGTAGCGACTGTGCTGTACGGCGTCGGCCAGCGCCGTGGTCGCGGCGGCTGTCAGGGGTGCGAGGAGTAGCCCAGTGCTTGCGGCGCGCAGGTTGGCGGTGCTCGGGAGCGTCATGGGGTCAGTCTCTCGTGTCGTGGTCCTCGTCCAGGGCGACCAGGTCGGGATGGCCGTTGAACGTGTTCATCGTCTCGATGGACTCCTGGATGGGCACGATGGCGCTGCCGGGGTGGATGACCTGGAGCAGCGTGGTGTGGTGGGAGCAGCCCGCCGTGCCGCCGAAGTCCTCGGGCTGGTAACGGAGTACGAGGCCCATGGGGTCTCCGTCGCACGGGGTGGGGTCGTAGCGGACAGCAGCGGCCGCGCAGGAGTAGGTGTCTGCTATGGGCCCATGGTGGCGCAGCTGCGGGCGCTACGGGCGGGTATGGGTGAGTCCCCACCGTCGGGTGATGGTGGGGGCTCGGGTGTCCAGCAGCGCTTACGAGCTGGCGAGCCGGTCGGCGATCCAGTCGGGCAGGGGCGCCACGGGTGCGTCCTGGACGATCAGATACGGCAGGCCGCCCACGATTGAACCGGGTCCGACGAGGTACCCGCCGCTGCGGCGGCCGGGGCCTCGGACGTCGATCCCGGGCCCGAGCGCCGTACGCCCGCCCGACACGCTGCCGATGGTGCAGCCCATGGGCGCCCGGAAGTACAGGTGACGGCCGCCGGACGGGGTGGCCACGGTGAAGGTGCCGGGCAGCGTCTCCCCGAGCTGGTCGGCCAGGGAGGCGAGCGTCCCGAGGACATCCTCGCCGCCGTGGACGTCGAGATCCAGGACGACGGCATGGGAGGCCCGGCAGCCGATGCCGATGTTGCAGGCGGCACTGAGGAGTTCGGGCAGTTCAGCCGGGTTCAGAGTGGCAAGGTGCTGCCACCCTGGCTCGGGAACCCGCGCTCCGGCGGGGATCGGGAACAGGGCCAGGCCCCGCGCAACGGCGCGGAGCCTGGCCTCGGTGTCGGTAGCGCTCACGCTGTCTCGCAGACGCATGTGCCGTAGGGGTCGGTGCGCCCGCCGGCCCCGCACTCCCCGCAGTCCGCGTTCGGGTCGTCGTACGGGTCGTCGTCGTAACCGTCGTCGTCGTACATCTCAGCTCTCCTCGTCGTCGGGTGCCGGGTTGCCCACGTCGGCCTGGAGGTAGGTGCGTCCGCCCGTGTAGCCGCCGCGCGGGTCGGTGATCGTGAACTCTTGCCGGAGTACGGCCAGGACGGCGGCGGTGGTGGGGGCATCGGCAGTGATTCGGATGTCCGCGATGCCGGGCAGGGTGGTCCGCTCGGGCCGCTCGCGCGACGTGCGTCGGGTAGGCATGTGCCTATCGTCCCGTCTTGGGGGCGGGCGGCGTGGGGGTTTTCGGGGGTTTGACCCAGCCGCCTCGGCTGGCGCCGTACGTGGTCTCGTGGCCGGGGTTCTTCGCGGCCCAGTCGGGGTCGCGGGTGGGCATGTCCTTGCGAAGTGGTGCCATGATGCGGGTCCTGTCTCCTGATGGGGGCCCGGGGCGGCCGGTCTGCTTGCCGGCGTGACGGCCGTCCCGGGGGTCAGCGGGTGCGGCGGGTTACCACTGGAGGTCGGCGACGGCGGCCTTGTCCCGGGCGCAGAGGGCGGCCAGGTCCTGGGTGGTGAGGCCGCGGCGCTGGGCGCCCTCCCATACGAGCTGGGGGGATACGGCTCCGGCGAGGGTCTGGAGGGGTCCGGCGCAGAACAGGGCCATCTCCTGCTCGTCGCGGGCGTGTGCGGCGCCCACCGTGCGGGCGGCGGCCAATGCCTCGGTGTAGGTGCTCATCGGGGTCTCCTGGTGAGGGGGTCAGCGGTTGTCGTCGGTCTCGGTGACGACCAGGTCGGGGCTCTCTGGTGTGTCCGGTGCGGGCTGCCTCACTCGGGCGGATCGGGCAGCCGTCAGGCCGTGATGCGGGTGAGGGCGGCGACGATGAGGCAGCCGATGAGGATCGCGAGGAGCAGCCCGCCGGTGTCCAGGGCGTTGTGGTCGTCGGGGGCGATGGACTCGCCGTCGGGGATCATGCCGCCGTGTTCGCGGGCGCGGTGCCAGCGGCGTTCGCTGCGGGCGGCGCGCCGGGTCGCGACGGGTTCGGAGGTGCTGCGGCACTGCTCGCAGCGATAGATGTAGGGCACAGGTGACCCCTTTCGGAAGAGGTGCGGAAAGCGGCGCGGAGAGGGGTAGTCGGGCCGGTAGCCCGTGGGTAGTTGACAGGTAGTTTTCGCAGGTCAGACTGGAACTACCCGGTGCGACTACCGGTCTCAAGAGAGGGGCTCAGCTCGGCCTCGGGAGAGGGCTCGGGCGGGGTGCTGGCGAGGGCCTGGAGCGCGGCCCGGAAGTCGTCCCGGTGGACCCCCGGAGAGACTCCCCAGGGGGTCTTGAGGGTGGGCCTGATGGGGATGCCCAGAGCGGCGCACTGGGCGCGCACGTCGGGGATGCCGTACGCGGGGTCGACGTCGGCCTGATGCCAGTGCTCGGCGACGGTCCGCAGGAGGACCCCGTTACGGGTGCCGATCAGCTGCGCCAGGTCGAGGACGAACTCGTCACCG
The DNA here is from genome assembly GCF_003346515.1 of Streptomyces corynorhini. GTDB lineage: Bacteria > Actinomycetota > Actinomycetes > Streptomycetales > Streptomycetaceae > Streptomyces > Streptomyces corynorhini. Next base: position 1,854 of record NZ_QQNA01000080.1, on the reverse strand, counting down.
GCGGGCGCCGGACGCTGCCCGGCCGGGGCCTCCTGGACGTCGTCGGCGGTGCACTCCGGGGATGCCGTGCTGCCACCGGCGGACGGCGCTTCGTCCTCGCTGTCGCTCTCCTTGGGGAGGGCCGCGCGGAGGGCCGCGACGGCCCAGATCAGGAGCAGCACGGGGAGCAGCCACAGGGCGTGAAGGACGATCCATCCGCCGGCGGCGAGGAACCATAGGGCGCCGAGGCCGCGCCAGACCTTGTCCATGCCCTCGCCCTGCATGGCCCACCGCCAGGGCCAGGTCAGGAGGGTGCGGGTGCCGGTGGCGAGCGCGTGGAACGTGGCTGCCTGCTCCCGCAGCGGGGCTCCGCCTTCGGCGCGGGCGGCCCGTAGGGCCTCGCCGGTCCGGGCGCTGGCGCGTCGGAGGCGGGTGCGGGGCGTCATGCGGCGAGTCCGACGAAGAAGGAGCCGACGGTGCCGGCGACCATAGCCCAGCCGCCGCCCGCGGCCGCGAACACAGTGGCCATCAGGACGCCGGTCACGCCGGAGGCGCGGGGCTTCAGCTTCATCATGTAGACGATGACGACCAGGACGATCGCGATCGCGGGGAACCCGACCGTTCCGAGGGGGCCGTTGGTGCCGACGCCTGCGGAGGCGAGGCCGCTGAGAACAAGGTCGTTGGGCATGCCCCAGACCTGGCCGGCCCCGGCCCAGACGATCCCGGCGGCGAGTCCGACGAACAGCGCCATCCCCTTGCTGAACGTGTGTTCGCTGCTGCTGCGGGTGCCGAGGACCAGCAGGACGGTCAGGACGAGAGCCAGACCGCCGGTACCGAGTCCCCCGAGGAACGTCGCGCCGCCGTCGGCGGCCAGCGTGGTGGTGCTCATGATCCGTTTCTGTCCTTCTGTCAGTGGAGGGGCGCGTCGTACAGGGCGAGCGCGAGGGCGGCGGTGGCCAGCGGGACGCGGGCGAGCCAGCCGAACAGCCAGGCCAGCGCCGGGCGGCCGGGCCGGCGCCAGTGGTGGGTGCGCCACTCGATGACCAGGCAGACGGCGATCAGCCCGAGCCCGATGACGACACCGTTGCGGGGGTCGGCGGCGCCGTAGTGCGCGATGCGCCCCGTGGCCCAGGGCAGCGCCCCCGTCCACCAGCCGACCCCCGCCGCGGCGCCGTTGTACGCGACGTTGGCGATCCGGCGGCGCTGCTCCTGATCGGCGATCAGCTCGGCGGCGGCCTCGTCCGCGCCCTCGCGGATCTCCACCACCACCGACAACGGCTCCGTGGCCTGCGGCTGTGCGTCGCCGTCGGCGGCCTGGGCCGCAGGCTCCTCGTCCTCCTCGTCCTGCGGTTCGTCGCTGGGCTGCTCCGGCTCTTGGCCGTCCTCGTCGGGCGACGGAGCGGCGGGCGCCGGGGCCGGGGGCGCGGGTTTCGCCGGTACGGACGCGGTGGTGGGCTGGCGGTCGGCGCGGGACGCGGCGAGGATCTGGTCCACCCAGTCCGTGGCGCCGATCGCGTCGGGCACGGTCGGGGCGTAGGCAGGCATGGGCGGGATGACCGGCGGCTGGGTGGCGTCCGGGCCGACGCCGAGGCGGCGCAGCTGGTGCGCGACGCGGCGCTCGTCGGCCCCCTGGTCGGTGGTCATGCGTAGCCGCCTTCCATCTGCGACGGCGTGGCGGGGGGTGTTGCGGTGGGGGTGTCGAGGGCTGCGACGGCGGTGGGGTGGAACACGTTGCGGCCGTCGTCGTCGCGGGTGGCGGGGGTGAGCTTGCCGCGGTTGACCCAGGAGCGGACGGTGCCGGGGGTGACACCTCGGAGGCGTGCGACGTCCGCGACGGTGAGGAGCGTTTCGGTGTCGCGGACGTCGCACGCCTCC
>NZ_QQNA01000008.1 GCF_003346515.1 Streptomyces corynorhini | reverse complement strand
GTGAGCCGTCGTCAGCCCGTCCCGGACGGGCTGACGACGGCTCACCTGCTGGACGACGCGCCCGATGTGGCCATGCCCGTGGACCATCCGCTGGCGGGGCGGCGGGAGGTGGAACTGGAGGAGTTCGCCGACGACGAGTGGGTGTCCTGGCCCGAGGGCGAATTCTGTTACGAGTGGCTGATGTTCACGCTGCGCTCGAAGGGCGTGGAGCCGAGGATCACGCATCTGGCGGGGGAGTACCACACCCAACTGGCCCTGATCTCGGCCGGATTCGGCGTCTGTGTCGCGCCCAGGCTCGGGCGCGGAATCGTGCCGGAAGGCGTCGCCTTCGTCCCCGTACGCCAGTTGATGCGGCGTCATGTCTACGCCGCCTGGCGGACCGATGCGGACCGCCGCCCCTCGATCCGGGCGGCGGTCGACGCGCTGCGCACGGTGGCGGAGCGGGTGGACGGCCGCCCGGTCCCACCTTCTGCCGACGAAGGGTGAGACCGGCCGACCGCCGTTCATGGGGGGCGGGCGCGGATCCGCGGCGGGCGTTGTGACCGGGTGGGTCCCCGGTGTGGCCCGGGAGCGGGTGTGCGTGGCCTGCCCGGGGTCCCGTCAGGCCAGGGTGATCGACGTACCCGAGACCTTGATCGACGCGGCGGGCAGCGGTGTGGTCGCGGGACCGGCCTGCACACTGCCGTCCGCCGCGCTGAACTTACTGCCGTGGCAGGGGCAGTGGATGGTCCCGTCCGAGACGTCCTTCACCGCGCAGCCGGTGTGGGTGCACTTGGAGGAGAACGCCTTGAACTCGCCCGGCGAGGGCTGGGTCACGACCACGCCCTGATCGGCGAAGACCTTCCCGCCGCCTTCGGGGATGTCGGTGGTCTCGGTGAGCGCGTCGCCGGAGCCGCCCCCGGACTCCGGCTGCCCGTCGCCCGAGCCCGCCGTGCCGTCGGAGCCGCCGGATCCCTCGGCGCTTCCCGAACCGCTCGATCCGCCACCGCCGTTCGCGTCGGCGGCGTCCTCCGAGCCGCACGCGACGAGCGCCGCCCCCAGCCCGGCCGCACCGGCCGCCGCGACGAGGGTCCGGCGTGTCACGACCCGCGCCGTCCCGTACGTTCCCTTCATCCCAGCTCCCGTTCCCGTTCCCGTTCTCGAACCTCTTGCTCGTACCCCGGCCCGTTCCCGGGCCCTCGGTTCATCGAGTAATACGGTAACGGTCCAGCGTCCGTTCACGTTCCGGGAGATTCTCCGAGGGAGGCGAGTTCCCGGGGGAGCGGCGCGTCGGCCGTGCCCTGCCGCGTGACCAGGTGCCTCGTCGCGCGCGGCGGCAGTACGGGTTCCGCTGGGTGCGGCGCGACCCCGGCGCCGGGGTCGCGACCCGGCGCGCTCGTCGGGAGGAACGGGCGCGCCGGTTGGGCAGAACGGGCGTGCCGGTTGGGTAGAAAGCGCTGTCACAGCTCTCGACAATCGCGCGGGCGCCCCCGATTCTCGAAGTGTTCTCCCGGCGCGTTTGTCATGGACGCGACTTCCTGGGGTGTCGGAGGAGGAGTCCGGTGATCAGACGCAGAACGCTGCTCGCGGCGACGGCGGGCGGCACACTGTTCGGTGGCGTCCTGGCCACGGGCACCGCGCGTGCCGACGCGACGATCTCGGTGAATCCCGCCGCCACGTACGGGAGTTGGGAGGGATGGGGTACCTCGCTCGCCTGGTGGGCCCATGTGTTCGGGGCCCGGGACGACTTCGCCGACCTCTTCTTCACCACCAAGTCCGTCCCGTACGGAGGCCGCAGTCTGCCCGGCCTGGGGCTGAACATCGCCCGCTACAACCTCGGCGCCTGCGGCTGGAACAGTGTCAACGGGGAGAGCATGGTGGCGTCCCCCAACATCCCCGCCTTCAAGCAGATCGAGGGGTACTGGCAGGACTGGCGCGACGAGGATCCCGGGTCCTCCGCGTGGAACTGGAACGCGGACGCCGCCCAGCGGGCCGCCCTGGTCAAGGCCGTCCAACGGGGTGCGGTCAGCGAGCTGTTCGCCAATTCGCCGATGTGGTGGATGTGCGTCAACCACAACCCGTCCGGCGCGGCCAACGGCGGCAACAACCTCCAGACCTGGAACTACCGTCAGCACGCCTCCCACCTCGCCGCGGTGGCACTGCGGGCGAAGAACAACTGGGGGGTGAACTTCGCGACCGTGGACCCCTTCAACGAGCCGGCGTCCAGTTGGTGGACGGCCACCGGTACCCAGGAGGGCTGCCACTTCGACGCGTCCGTCCAGGCCGCCGTCCTGCCGTACCTGCGCGGCGAACTCGACAGCCGCGGGCTCACCGGCACCCGGATCTCCGCCTCGGACGAGACGAGCTACGACCTGGCCCGCACCACCTGGAACTCCTTCGGATCCGCCACGAAGGCCCTGGTCAGCCAGGTCAATGTGCACGGCTACCAGGGCTCGGGCGGCCGTCGCGACCTGCTGTACACCGATGTCGTGACCACGGCGGGCAAGAAGCTGTGGAACTCCGAGACCGGCCAGAACGACGCGACCGGACTCTCGCTGGCCACCAACCTCTGCCTCGACTTCCGCTGGCTGCACCCCACCGCCTACTGCTACTGGCAGGTGATGGACCCGTCTCCCGGCTGGGCGATGATCGCGTACGACCCGAACACGTCGCAGGCGGGCGCCGTGCAGACCAAGTACTACGTGATGGCCCAGTTCAGCCGGCACATCCGCCCCGGGATGACCCTTCTGGACACGGGCGTCGACTACGCGGCGGCGGCCTACGACCCGGCGCAGCGCCGCCTGGTCGTGGTGGCCGTCAACCCCGGCGCCGCGCAGACCCTCACCTTCGACCTCTCGCGCTTCGCCCAGGTCGCCGGTTCCACCGGCGGACTCGTACGGCGCTGGAACACCCTGACGTCGGGCGCGGGCGACCTGTACGCCGAGCGCGCCGACACGTATCTCGACGGCAAGCGGTTCGGCGCGCCGTTCGCGGCGGCGTCGGTGCAGACGTTCCAGATCGACGGGGTGGTGGTGTGAGCCGGGGACGGTCAGTCGGGGACGGTGGGACAGGGACGGTGGGACAGGGACGGTCACGCGGACGCGGATCTGGGCGCGGACGTGGCCGCTGACGCGGCTCCCTGCGCGGGCGGGGCGAACTGCTCGACCAGGCGGGCGAAGCTGTCGCCGCCCTGGCCCCGGGCGACCGCCCGCTCCATGAGTCCCTGGATGTACAGCGGCAGTCGCGCCTCCACCGCGCGGTCGCCGCTCTCCTCCGTGAGGTGTCTGATCCCGGCCAGATGCGTGTGCAGGGTGGAGTCGTCCGCCGGGTACGCGCCGTCCGCGATCTGCCGCGCGTAGCGCGGGACGAAGGAGCCGACGCCGCTGTAGAGCATCGCGGCGAACGGCGCGAACTCCGTCGCCGCGATGCCTTCCGTACCGACCAGGGCCATCGCGTGCAGGACACCGGTGAGGCTCGTCCACATGATGTCCAGCAGCGCCACCTCGTAGAGCGAGGGGATGCCCGGGTCCGCGCCGAGGAAGGTGACACCGCCGCCCAGGGCGGCCAGGGTCGGGGCATGCGCCCGGAACACCGCGTCCGGTCCGCCGTACAGGACGGTGGCGTCCGGGGCGCCGATGGCGTCCGGGGTGGTCAGGATCGCCCCGTCGAGGCAGTGGGCGCCGAGCGCGGCGACGCGGTCCGCGAGGGCGCGGGCCTCCCGGGAGGAACCGGAGGTGAGGTTGACCAGCACCCTGCCGGGCAGGGCGGTCCTTCCGGCGTCGAGGACGTCCACGACGGCGTCGTGACGGGTGACGCAGACCACGACCAGCGGGGCGGCGGCGACGGCGTCCGCCACGCTCGCCGCGCGGACGGCGCCGCTCGCGACGAGGGGATCCGCCTTCTGCGGGGACCTGTTCCAGACCGTGGTCGGGTGTCCGGCGCGCAGGAACGCGCTCGCCAGCGCCGAACCCATCAGGCCCAGCCCGATCACGGTGACCGGCCGGGGGTCCGCGCCGCCGGGGGGCGGCTGCTCGCCGGGGCGTGGCGGCTCCGCGTGCGCGGGGGAGGGTGTGTTCATCGTCCGATCCTTCCTTGGGGCATGGTGTCCGTCCCGGTCCGCTGGACCGGCGCGGGTGGCGGCTCTTCAACCGCTGGTTGTGCCACCGCTGGTTGTGCCACCGCTGGTTGTGCCACCGCTGGTTGTCCCGCCGCTGGTTGGGCCACCGCCGGTTGGGCCACCGCGGGCTGTGTCGCCGCCGGTGCTCCGGTCACCGGCTCTCCGGTCACCGGCACTCCGGACGTCGGTGGTGTGGGCTTCTTGCCGCCGTCCCGGGGCGGCGCCGTGCCGTGCGGCCCGCGCAGCAGCGGCCGTTCCACACAGGTGTGCAGCAGCCACGCGAGACCGAGCGAGACCGCCAGCAGCACCACCGTGTCCGCCGCCCTGACCGCCGTACTGGCGGTCCGCGCGCAGTCCAGGACCCGGCAGCCGTGTTCGAGAACCAGCAGATGGCACATGTACAGCCCGAACGACAGCTCTCCCAGCCGTACCGCGACCGGGTGCCGCAGCGGCGACCGGTCGCCGCGCAGATCGGCCGCCACGGCGCCGAGCAGCACCAGCGCCAGCGGTACGACCATGACCGCCACGGCGCTCCAGACCAGCGGGACGGCGATCGCCAGCGGATAGAGCGCGGCGTACGCCGCCGCGCCGTGCCAGCCGCGGACCCCGCGGCCCAGCCCCTCGCGGGCCATCCGCGCCAGCAGCATGCCGAGGACGAACTCCGGCAGCCGGGCCGGCGGAAACGAGTAGACCAGCCACATCTGATGCGTGGTGTCCGGGAAAGGGCCGAACGTGGCCTGCCCCGCCACCGCCGGGCGCACCGTCACGACCAGGAGCGGGATCAGCGCCACAGCGGCCACGCACGCCCCGGCGCAGGCGGGCAGCAGCCGGGGCGCGATCCGGTGCACCGGCCGCGCGAGCAGCGGGAACAGCAGGTAGAACAGCGCCTCGCAACACAGCGACCAGGAAACCCCGTTGATACCGGGGTCCAGGATGTCGAACCCCGGTGACCACGTCTGGACGAGCAGGGCGTTGGGCAGCCAGGCGCGGACCGGCGGGAGCGGGCCCGCCGCCACCGCCAGCAGCACGCCGAACACGAGCGTCACCAGATGCAGGGGAAGGATCTTCGTCGCCCGGCCGCGCCAGAACCCGCGCGTGCTCCGGTCCGGCCGCCACGACCAGCTGAACAGAAAGCCGCTCAGCAGGAAGAAGAACGACGCCGCCGAGAAGGCGATACGCAGCAGGGTGGCGTTCTCGTCGCCGCCGTTCCACACGCTGCTCGCGTGCTGGGCGAAGACGGTCATCGCGGCGAGTCCGCGCAGACCGGTCAGACTGGGCAGTTGGGATGTCTTCAAGGGGTGGGACGGGTGGGACGTCTTCATGGATTTCTGGCGCCTTCCGGGCGGAGTTCCCGCCTCGATGGTGCCTGCAATTCACCGGGTCACGGAACTGAGTCACACGTCCGGGTGAACAATTGGCCGAAGAACGCGCTCCTGTGAGCGCTCAGCGGGATTTCTGTACGTTCCGGGCGGCCACGCAGAACGGCGTGACAGAGCTGTGTACTACGATTTCCGCAGACGCTGGGAGAGTTCACCGCGACGCGGTGCGCCGCCGAAGGGCGGACGTCCTCGACTCCCGTCCCTTTCCCGTTCCCCGGCTTTTCGTCGCTTCCGCCCGTCCGCGCGTCCTCGCGGCCGTCCCACGGGAGTCGTCGACCGAATCGTCCGCAGGATTTCGTGAGGTCTGATGCGCACACTCATCATCGACAACTACGACTCGTTCACCTACAACCTGCTCCACCACTTGGCCGAGGTGACCGGGGACGAGCCTGTCGTACGGCGCAACGACGAGATCGACGCGGCCACCGTACGGCGCGAGCGATACGACAACGTCATCATCTCGCCCGGACCCGGCCGACCGGACCGCCCCGCGGACTTCGGCGTGTGCGCCGAGGTGATCCGGTCCGCCGAGGTGCCCGTGCTCGGGGTCTGCCTCGGGCACCAGGGCATCTGCCAGGTCTTCGGCGGGACCGTCCGGCGCGCGCCGCAGCCGTACCACGGGCGGATCTCGCCGGTGGTACACGCGGGGAGCGACATCCTGGCCGGGCTGCCGTCCCCGTTCTCCGCCGTCCGGTACCACTCGCTGATCGCCGAGGACATGTCCGAGGAGATCGAGGAGATCGCCCACACCCCGGACGGCCTGCTGATGGCGGTGCGCCACCGGCACCGGCCGCTGTGGGGCGTGCAGTTCCACCCCGAGTCGGTGTGCACGGAGCACGGCCGCACACTGCTGCGCAACTTCACCGACCTCAGCCGGAGCTGGCACGAGCGCGCCGCGAACTCCGCGTCCGCGGCCACCGCTCCGGTGGTCACCGCTCCCGTGGTCTCCGCCGTGCCCGTGGTCACCGCCGCGCCGGTGGTCTCCACCGCTCCCGTGGCCTCCGCCGCTCCGGTGGTCCCCGCGCCGCGATCCGCCCCCGCCACCGGGGACGTGCGCCAACTGCGCGTGGTGCACAGGTCGCTGGACGTCCCGGTGAGCGCCCAGACCGTGTACGACGCCCTCTACCGGGACTCCGAGTCCTCGTTCTGGCTGGACAGCAGCGGACCGCGCGAGCGCGACGGACGCTTCTCCTTCATGGGCGACGCCAAGGGCCCGCTGGCCCGGGTGGTCAGGGCCGATGTGTGGACGGGCGAGGTGAGCGTCGAATCGGCCGGGGACACGGTGCGGGAGTCCGGCGGATTCTTCGACTGGCTCCGCGCCGACCTCGCCGCGCTCCGTACCGAGGTGCCCGAGCTGCCGTTCGACTTCGCCCTGGGCTGGGTGGGTTACCTGGGCTACGAGCTGAAGGCCGAGTGCGGCGGCGACCGCGCGCACCGCTCGCGCCACCCCGACGCGGCGATGCTCTTCGCCGACCGGGCGATCGCCTTCGACCACCGCGAAGGCACCGTACACCTGCTCGCGCTGGCCGAGGGGCCGGGCGACACGCGCGCCGCGCGGTGGGTGGCGAGCACCGCGGCGCTGCTCGCGGAACTCACCCGCGCCCCGCAGGACCCACGCGGCAGCGGGCCCGCCGCCACGACGGCGGGATCGCTGCGGCTGCGGCACGACAGGGAGCGCTATCTGGCGCACATCGACGCCTGCCTGCGGCAGATCGACGAGGGCGAGAGCTACGAGGTCTGCCTGACCAACATGATCGACGCGCGCGGCAAGCTCGACCCGGCGGACGCGTACCGGCTGCTGCGGGCGGGCAACCCGGTCCCGTTCGGCGCCCAGTTGAGGTTCGGCGGGCTGTCCGTGCTCAGCTGCTCACCGGAGCGGTTCATCCGGGTCGCCGGGGACGGGACGGTCGAATCCCGGCCGATCAAGGGCACCAGGAAGCGCGCCGCGTCACCGGCCGAGGACGCCGCGCTCCGCGCCGACCTGGCGTCGAACGCCAAGGACCGGGCGGAGAATCTGATGATCGTCGACCTGGTCCGCAACGACCTGGGCCGCTGCGCGCGGATGGGCTCCGTCCGCGTGGACGGGCTGTTCGAGGTCGAGTCCTACGCCACCGTGCACCAGTTGGTCAGCACCGTCTCGGCGCGGCTGAGACCGGAACTGTCGGCGGTCGACTGCGTGCGCGCGGCCTTCCCCGGCGGCTCGATGACCGGCGCCCCGAAGATCCGGACCATGCAGATCATCGATGAGCTGGAGGACGGCCCGCGGGGCGTCTACTCGGGCGCGCTCGGCTTCTTCTCGCTCTCCGGCGCCGCCGACCTCAGCATCGTGATCAGGACACTGGTCGTCGACGGCGACCGTATCGAGTACGGCGTCGGCGGCGCCGTCATCGCGCTGTCCGACGCCGAAGCGGAGTTCGAGGAGACCGCCGTGAAGGCCGCCCCGCTGCTGCGCCTGCTGGGGCAGGAATTCCCCGGCCGCCGTTCGGGCCCGGCGCCGGCCGGACCCGAGGGGGAAGGGACCGGAGAACCTGTGGTCCAGCCCGTTTCCTGAAGATAATCGGAGCACCGTCGCCCTCGCGATGCGGTGTTCATTCGTATGGGGCATGTTTCCCCGGATGGCTTCACGGGTTCCGCCGAATGGCTCAGGATGGTTCCGTACGGGGCGAATTCGGGGGAGCGGTTTGAAAATTCGGAACTTCCGGTGTGCGTCTGCGGAAATCCGGGATTCCAGGATCTCCGGGCTCCCGAACCATCGGGCTTTCCTCGCTCACCCCCTCGCTCCGGATCCCCCGGAGATTCCGGAACCTCCCGCTATTCCGGAATCTCCGGGGAATTCACGCCTGCCCACCGTCGCGACGCGGTGTGTGAAATGACGCGCGTCACATTCCGGCGCCACGAGTTCAGAATCCGAGAGGCACGTGACCGAAGAGGACCGACTCCGTACCTATCTCAAGCGTGTGGTCGCCGAGGCGGTCGACGCCCGCAACCGCCTGCGCGAGATGGAGGAGCGACACCACGAGCCGCTCGCCGTCGTCGGCACCGCCTGCCGTTACCCCGGCGGTGCCGACACACCGGCACGGCTGTGGCGCCTCGTCGACGAAGGCACCGACGCGGTCTCGGAGTTCCCTGTCAATCGCGGCTGGCCCACCGAGGGCCTCCACCACCCCGACCCCGACACGCCGGGCACGACCTACGTCCAGCAGGGCGGATTCCTGCACGACGCCGACCTGTTCGACCCCGGCTTCTTCGGCATGTCTCCCCGGGAGGCGCTCGCCACCGACCCCCAGCAGCGACTGCTGCTGGAGATCGCCTGGGAGGCGTTCGAACGGGCGCGCATCGCCCCCGACACCCTGCGCTCCAGCCGGACCGGGGTGTTCACCGGCGTCATGTACAACGACTACGGCGCACGCCCCCACCTGCCCCTGGACGACTTCGAGGGCTACTTGTTCTCCGGCAGCGCGGCCGGAGTCGCCTCCGGGCGCCTCGCCTACACCTTCGGGCTGGAGGGCCCCGCCGTCACCGTCGACACGGCGTGCTCCTCGTCGCTCGTCGCGCTGCACCTGGCGGCGGCCTCGCTGCGCCGGGGCGAGTGCGATCTGGCGCTGGCCGGCGGCGTGACGGTGATGTCCACCCCAACCACCTTCGTGGGCTTCTCCCGGCAGCGCGGACTGGCCCGCGACGGCCGGTGCAAGTCGTTCGGCGCCGACGCCGACGGCACGGGCTGGTCCGAGGGCGCCGGACTGCTCCTGGTCGAGCGGCTCTCCGACGCCGTGCGCCTGCGCCACCGCGTCCTCGCCGTGATCAAGGGCTCGGCGGTCAACCAGGACGGCGCGTCCAACGGCCTCACCGCGCCCAACGGCCCCTCCCAGGAACGCGTCATCCACGACGCGCTGGCCGACGCCCGGCTCCGGCCCGCCGACATCGACGCCGTGGAGGCGCACGGCACGGGCACCCCCCTGGGCGACCCGGTCGAGGCACGGGCGTTGCTGAGGACCTACGGGCAGGACCGTCCGGCGGACCGCCCGCTGCGGCTCGGGTCCCTGAAGTCCAACATCGGCCACGCGCAGGCCGCCGCCGGCATCGGCGGTGTGATCAAGATGATCGAGGCGATCCGGCACGGAAAGCTGCCGCGGACTCTGTACGCCGACCGGCCGACCCCCGAGGTCGACTGGGACAGCGGCGCCGTGACCCTGCTGACCGAGGCGTGCGACTGGCCCGACACCGGGCAGCCCCGCCGGGCCGCGGTCTCCTCCTTCGGCCTCGGCGGCACCAACGCCCACGTGATCGTCGAACAGGCCCCCGAAGCAGCCGCGGAGCCGGGGCCGACGGAGCGACCGGACGGCCCAGAACTGCCCGCCGTGCCATGGACCCTGTCGGCCGGATCGGCCGAGGCGCTGCGCGAACAGGCCCGTAACCTGGCGGAGCTGGCCGCGGGTCCCGCCGCGCCCGCCGTGCTGGACGTGGCGTTCTCGCTGGCCGACACGCGCGCCCCGATGGAGCACCGCGCCGTGGTGGTGGGCAGCGCGCCACACGACTTCCGGCGCGGGCTGGCCGAGGTGGCCGACGGCGCGGGGGGTACGCGTGCGGCGCGCGCCCCGGTGGCGTTCGCGTTCACCGGCGGCCCCGCGCCACGGGCCGCCGCCGCCCGAGCGCTGCGCGACGTCTTCCCGGCCTTCGCCGCCGCGTTCGACGCCGCCACCGCCGCACTGGACCGGCAGCTGCGCCGTACGGCCGCCGTACCCGACCGGGACCACGACGGCGGCGGCCACCGCGACAGCGACGGCCACCGCGACGACAGTGGCTACCGCGACGGCGGCGGCGAGATGTGCTTCGCCGTCGAGATCGCGCTGTTCCGGCTCTACGAGTCGTGGGGAGTGCGGCCGGAGGCCGTCGTCGGCCACGCGGCGGGTGAGCCCGCCGCCGGGTATGTGACGGGCCTGCTGTCACTGTCCGACGCCGCCGCGCTGGCGGTGGCGCGGGCCCGTCTGCCGCGCCTCGCGGGCGGTGGGGAAGCGGCGTCGGACGACTTCCGCCGGTCGGTGGCCGGACTGTCCTTCGCCTCGGCGACGCTTCCCCTGATCCGGCTCACCACCGACCCGGCGCCCCCGGAGCGCGCCTGGACCTCACCCGGGTACTGGACCGACCGCGCCGGGCTGCCCGGCCGTCCCCCCGACCCGTCCGCCGACCTGGCACCGGCTCGGATCGCCACCCTCCTCGGCCTCGGCGCGGACGGCCTTCTGCCGACGACGGCCGAGGACGGCGGAGCCGTGGCCGTCACCCTCGTCCGGGAGGGCGTGCCCGCCGCGCACTCCGTGGTCGAGGCGCTGGGACGGCTGTATCTGCGAGGGGTGGACCCGGACTGGCGGGCGCTGTTCGCGGGTACGGGCGCACGCCATGTCGACCTGCCGACTTATCCGTTCCGGCGCACGCGGTACTGGCTGGACGCCGAGGACCCGGGCGGTCCCGGCCCCGGGCGCTCCGGCGCCCCCGGCCAACAGACCGCTCCGGCGCCGACGGTGGAGCCGGAGGAGCCGGTGGAGCCGCTCGCCGGGCGGCTGACCGGCCTGGGCCCGGCGCAGCGGCACGCCCTCGTGCTCGACCTGGTCCGCGCCGAGGCGCGTGCCGTACTCAAGGTCGCCGACGGGGACGGGGTGGAGCCGCACCGGCCCTTCCGCGACATGGGCTTCGACTCGCTCACCGCCGTCGAACTCCGTACCAGGATGAGCGCGGCGACCGGGCTGCGGCTGCCGGTGACGATCGTCTTCAGCCATCCCACCCCGGACGACCTGGCCGACCACCTGCTGACCGAACTGACCGAACTGGCCGCAGGGGCCGACCTGACCGCAGGGGCCGACCTGGCCGCTGGGGCCGACCTGGGCGCAGGGGCCGCAGGGGCCGAATCGGCGGAATCCACCGGACGCGCCGGACCGAGCGGCTCCACCGCGGCCTGTTCCGAAACGTCGTCCGCGACCGCCGACCTCCCGACGCCAGCCCGCACCTCCGCGACCGCCGACATCTCCGGGACGCCGCCACTCGCGGCCGAACTCGACCGGCTGGAGCAGGCGTTGGCCGCGCTCCCGACCCACGGCGACCGCGCGGCCGGGGCCGAGGCCGCCGCCCGGCTGCGGAGCCTGCTGGCGCACCCCCCGGCGGCTCGGCAGGAGGCCACCGGGGATGTCCTGGCCGACATGACCACCGTCATCGAGTCGACGTCCACCGCAGAGCTGCTCGCCCACATCGACCGCCAGCTCGGCAACCCCGCCACCTGACGCCACACGCCGTCCGATACCGAGAGAAGAGAGTCCGATGTCGGATGAGGAAAAGCTCGTCCAGTACCTGAAGCGGATCGCCGGGGAGCTGCGCGACGCCCGCGCGCGCATCGCGGAACTGGAGTCCGCCGACCGCGAACCACTGGCGATCGTGGGCATGGCCTGCCGGTTCCCCGGCGGCGCGGAGAGCGCGGACGGTCTGTGGCGCCTCGTCGACGAAGGGCGGGACGCCATCACCCCGTTCCCCACGGACCGAGGCTGGGACCTGGAGGCCCTGTACGACCCCGACGCGAGTACCCCCGGTACGACCTACGCGCGCGCGGGCGGCTTCCTCTCCACCGCGACCGGCTTCGACGCCGCGTTCTTCGGCATCTCGCCGCGCGAGGCGCTGGCCATGGACCCGCAGCAGCGGGTGCTGCTGGAGACCTCGTGGGAACTCTTCGAGCAAGCGGGCATCGACCCGGCCGCGCTGCGCGGCGCCCGCGTCGGGGTGTTCGCGGGCATCGCCGAGCAGAGCTACCTCGGGCTGTCGGGCCCCGGCGAGTGCGAGGGCTATCTGCTGACCGGGCGGCTGGCGGCCGTCGCGTCCGGCCGGATCGCCTACACCTACGGCTTCCAGGGCCCGGCGATCAGCGTGGACACCGCCTGCTCCTCCTCACTGGTCGCCCTGCACCTCGCGGCGCGCTCGGTGCGCTCCGGCGAGTCGCGCATGGCGCTGGCCGGCGGGGTGACGATCACCGCTTCCCCGGGCGGGTTCGTGGACTTCGCCCGGCAGCGGGGGCTGTCGCCGGACGGCCGGTGCCGGTCGTTCGCCGCCTCGGCGGACGGCACCGCCTGGTCCGAGGGCGCCGGACTGGTGCTGCTGGAGAAGCTGTCCGACGCCCGCCGTCACGGACACCGGGTGCTGGCGCTGCTGCGCGGCAGCGCGGTCAACCAGGACGGCACGTCCAACGGACTGACGGCGCCCAGCGGTCCTGCACAGGAGCGGGTGATCCGCGAGGCCCTGGCCGACGCCGGGATCGCGGCGGCCGATGTGGACGCCGTCGAGGCCCACGGAACCGCCACCACGCTCGGCGACCCGATCGAGGCCCAGGCGCTGCTGTCCGTCTACGGCGCGGGCCGTCCGCGGGAGCGTCCGCTGCTGCTGGGGTCGCTGAAGTCCAACATCGGTCACACCGCCGCCGCCGCGGGCATCGCCGGGGTGATCAAGATGGTGCAGGCCATGCGGTACGAGACACTGCCCGCGACCCTCCACATCGACCGGCCGACGCCCCTGGTGGACTGGTCGGCGGGCGGCGTCGAACTGCTCACCGCACCCCGGCCCTGGCCGGTCACCGGCACACCGCGCCGCGCGGCGGTGTCGGCGTTCGGGGTCAGCGGGACCAACGCCCATGTGGTGCTGGAGCAGGCACCCGTACCGGAGCAGGTATCCGTACCGGAGCAGGCGCCCGTACCGGAGCAGGCATCCGCACCCGAGCAGGCGCCCGTACCGGAGCCGACACGCACACCGGAGCCTGCGCCCACGGCCACGACGGTTCCGTGGCTGCTGTCCGCCGCGAGCCCCGACGCCGTACGCGAACAGGCGGGCAGACTGGCCGCCTTCCTCCGCGACGGCCTCGCGAACCGGTCCCGCGACGGCCTCCCCGACGGGCTCGGGCAAGCGCTCCGGGACGAGCCCGACGTCCGGCCCCGGGACGTCGCCCTCACCCTCGCCCGAGGCCGGGCGGCTCTCAAGCACCGGGCCGCCGTGGTGGGCGCCGACCGCGCCGCCCTGCTCGACGCGCTGGACGCGCTCGCCCGCGACGGCGGCGGACCGCGTACGGCGCGCGGCTCCGCGTCCCCCGGCGGACTGGGATTCCTGTTCACCGGCCACGGCGCGCAGCACGCGCGGATGGGCGAGGGCCTGTGCCGGGAGTTTCCCGCGTTCGCCGCCGCCTTCGACGAGGTGTGCGCCCACCTCGACCGTCATCTGGAACACCCCCTGCGCGAGGTGATCGCCGACGGCGGACGGCTCTCGGAGATGACGTACGCGCAGCCTGCCCTGTTCGCCTTCGAAGTCGCGATGTTCCGCCTCGTCGAGTCCTGGGGCGTGCGCCCCGACTATCTGGTCGGACACTCGACCGGTGAACTCGCCGCCGCCCATGTGGCCGGGGTCATGTCGCAGTCGGACGCCGCCGCCGCGATCACCGCCCGGGGCAGACTGATGCAGGCGTTACCCACGCACGGCGCGATGGCGGCGGTGGAGGCGGCGGAGGACGAGGTGCGCCCGCTGCTCGCCGCACACGAAGGACGGGCGGGCGTGGCGGCGGTCAACAGCCCCTCGGCCCTGGTGATCTCCGGCGACGCCGACGCCGTGTCCGCGGTGGCGTCCGTGCTGGAGGCGCGCGGGCGGCGCACCAAACGGCTGCCGATCGCCCAGGCCGCGCACTCCTCGCACATCGACGCGATGCTCGGCGAGTTCACCGACGTCCTGCGCGGAATCGAACTGCGCGCCCCGCGCCTGGCCATCGTCTCCACCCTCACCGGCGAGGTCGCCGACGCCGAACGGCTGCGCTCACCCCGCTACTGGACCGAGCAACTGCGCAGGCCGGTACGGTTCCTGGACGCCATGCGCACCCTGGCCACCCGGGGCGTGGGGACGACGCTGGAGCTGGGCCCCGCCGGGGTGCTGTCCGCGCTGGTCGAGGAGTGCACCGCCGGTGTCCGGCCGGTCACCCCGCTGGCCGTGCTGCGGGCCGAACTGCCCGAGTGCCACAGCGCCGTCACCGCCGTCGCCCAGCTCTGGGCCATCGGGCACCACGTCGACCGCGAGGCGTTCGCCGACCGGCCCGGCGCCCGGTCGGTGGAGCTGCCGGCCTACCCGTTCCAGCGGGAGCGGTACTGGGCGGAGCCGTCCGAGGACGCCGACGCCGCGTCCGAGAGCGGCCGAGCGGCGCCGGGGACGACGGTCGAGGTCGCCGGCCGCGACGAAGTGGTGTTCACCGGACGGGTGTCCGCGCGCTCGTACCCCTGGCCGGCCGACGGCTCGCGCGGCGGCGTCCACGTGCTGCCCACCGCGCTCCTCGCGGAGCTGGCGGTACGCGCCGGGGACACCGTGGGCTGCTCGGTCGTCGAGGACCTCGCCGTGGAACGCCCGCCGGTGCTGCCCGCACGGGGGCCGCTGGAAATCCAGGTGGTCCTCGGACCTCCCGACGACACGGCACGCCGCGCGTTCACCGTCCACACCCGTCCGCGGGACGGCGGGGCGCGGTGGACGGCCTGCGGGGCGGGGACGGCGGCACCCGGCAGCGGTGAAGTGCCCTTCGGCGTCGCCGAATGGCCTCCGGCCGGAGCCGAGGCCCTCGACCTGGTCCCGGCGGACGGAGACGGTACGGGCACAGACGATCCGGTACGCGCGCTGTGGCGGCGCGGCGGTGAGCTTTTCGCCGAGATCCGGCTGCCGCGGGACGTGTCGGCGCGCGGGTTCGTACTCCACCCCCTGCTCCTGGACGCGGCGCTGCGGTACGCCGTCGTCGACGGGGCGCACGAGGAACACAAGACGCACGAGGAACACAAGGCGTACGGGGTGTACGGGGCGGCGGAGGGCGCCCCGGCACCGTACGCCGGGCGGCTGGGCGACGTCAGGCTGTACGCGTCGGGCGCCACCGAGGTGCGCGCCCGGATCACGGCGGGCGGCCCGGACGGCGTGGCGGTCCGACTGGCCGACCCGGCGGGCCGCCCCGTCGCCTCCGTCGGCTCGGCGGCGCCGCTGCGCGTCACCGGGAGCGACATCGACACGGCGCGCTCCCAGCAGCGCGACGCGCTGTTCCGGCTGGACTGGCGGCCCGTATCGGTGGCGTGCCCGAGCGGCCCGGCCGACTGGGCGATGCTGGACCACGGCGACACCGACACCGGCCCGGGGCTCCCGGGCGGCCGACGCGTCACCGACCTGGACGCGGCGCTGAGCCCTGAGCCGGGCCCGGAGTCGGCCTCGGAGCCGGGCCCGGAGTGGGGTTCGGCCACCGCGCCGGGTGGCCCCCGTACGGTGGTGGCGCCGTTCGTCTTCCGGCCCGGGGGTGACATCCCCGAGCGCGCCCGCGATGCCACAGTGCGGGCGCTGGCGCTCGTACGGGCCTGGCTCGCCGACGACCGTGCCTCGGCCGCCACCCTCGTCGTCGTCACCCGGGGCGCGGTGCGCGTCGGCCCCGCGTCCGACAGCGCGGGCGGGGTCCGCGACCTGGTCGCCGCGCCGATCTGGGGGCTGGTCCGCTCGGCGCAGTCGGAGGCACCGGGACGGATCGCCCTGGTCGACCTCGACGACGACCCCGCGTCCGGCACCGCCCTGTCGGCGGCCATTGCCTCCGGCGAGCCGCAGAGCGCGGTGCGCGGCGGCCGGGTCCTGGTGCCGCGCCTGGCCCCGGTCCAGACGGCCTCCGCCCGGACCGGGGCGGCCGGACGCCCGGTGGAGCCCCGCGCTGCGGAGCCCCGCCCGGCCGACACCGGCGGTCCGCCCGGCACCGGCCCGCACCCGCCCACCACGGACGGCGACGGCGTCCCCGGCGTCGAGAACGTCGAGAACGTCGAGGGAGTCCCCGGCGTCGAGGGCATCGAAAACAGCGCCGCGCGGGAGGCGCCCGGCACCGGGCCGTGGCGCCCCGGCACCACCGTCCTGATCACCGGCGGCACCGGCGCCCTGGGCGCCCTGTTCGCCCGCCACCTGGTCACCCGGCACGGAGTCACCCACCTGCTCCTCGCCGGGCGCAGGGGCGCCGACGCGCCCGGCGCGCGGCAGCTGGCCGCCGAACTCACCGCGCTGGGAGCCGAGGTCACCCTCGCCGCCCGCGACCTGTCCGACCGGGCGGCGGTGGCCGGTCTGCTGGCCACCGTCCCCCGCGACCGCCCGCTCAGCGCGGTCGTGCACACGGCGGGAGTCCTCGACGACGGCGTACTCGCCACCATGACCCCCGAGCGGCTCGACGCGGTGCTCCGCCCCAAGGCGCACGCCGCCTGGCACCTGCACGAACTGACCCGCGACCTCGACCTCTCCGCGTTCGTCATGTTCTCGTCGATCGCGGGCATCGTCGGCGGCCCCGGACAGTCCAACTACGCCGCCGCCAACGCGTTCCTGGACGCCCTCGCCGAACACCGCGCCCGACTCGGCCTCCCGGCGGCCTCGCTGGCCTGGGGCCTGTGGGCGCACGAGAGCGGAATGACCGGGCACCTCGGCGACGTGGACCTGAAGCGGATCGCACGGGCGGGCTTCGCCCCGGTCACCGCGCACGACGGCCCGGCCCTGCTGGACGACGCGCTGCGCACCCGGCACCCCGCGCTGGTCGCCACCCCGCTGGACCACCGCGCGGCACGCGCGAACAGCGACCAGGTGCCGCCGCTGTTCTCCGGCGTGCTGCCGGGAGCGCCCCGCCGCCGTACCGTACAAGCGACCGCCGCGGACAGCGGCCCGCTGTCCGTACGGATCGCCGCGCTCCCCGAGGACGCACGTCCCGAGGCCGTCTCCGCGACCGTCCGCGCCGAGACCGCCCGCGTCCTCGGACACAGCGATCCGGGCGCCGTCGACGCCACGGTCCGCTTCACCGCCATGGGCTTCGACTCCCTCGTCTCGGTGGAGCTGCGCAACCGGCTCGCCGAGGTGACCGGGTTGCGGCTGCCCGCGACCGCCGTCTTCGACCACCCCACGCCGCAGGCCCTCGCACGCCATCTGCTGGCCGAACTGCTCGCCACGGCCGGGGCGGCGGCCGACACCCCCGGGGCGTCCGCGACCTGCGCGCGGGACATGCGTGCCGACGTACGGCTCGCCGACGACGTACGTCCCGCCGCCGAGGTCAGCACCGTGGCCGAGGACCCCCGCGAGATCCTGCTGACCGGCGCGAGCGGCTTCCTCGGCGCGTTCCTGCTGCGCGACCTGATGCGGTCGACCGACGCCACCGTCCACTGCCTGGTGCGCGGCGCCGACCGGGCCGACGCGCGGCGGCGGCTGCGGGAGAACCTGCGCTGGTACCGGATCGACGACCAGATCGACCCGGACCGGCTCGACATCCTCGTGGGCGACCTGGCCGCCCCACGGCTCGGCCTGTCCGAGGAGCGCTTCGACCAGCTCGCGCACAGCGTCGACGTCGTCCACCACGCCGCCGCCTCGGTCAACTGGCTGCGCCCGTACGCCGAGTTGCGCGCCGCGAACGTGGACGGCACACGGGAGCTGCTCCGGCTGGCGGCCCGGCACCGCACCGTGCCGCTGCACTACGTCTCCAGCACCGGCGTGTTCGCGGGCGAGGCGGCCGACGGCGAGCCGCTGCGGCCAGGCGATCCCACCGGCCCGCCCGAAGCGCTGTCCAACGGCTACCTGCGGAGCAAGTGGGTGGCCGAACAGGTCGTCGCGATCGCCCAGGAACGGGGGCTGCCCGTCTCCGTCTACCGCGCCGATGTGATCAGCGGTGACCAGGTCAACGGCGCCTGCCAGACCCGCGACTTCGTATGGATGAGCCTCAAGGGGCTGCTCCAGGCCGGTGCGGTGCCGACCGGGCTGGACGGGCCGGTGCACATGGTGCCCGTCGACTACGTCAGCGCGGCCATCACCGAGCTGGCCGCCCGCAAGGAGAACACCGGCCGCACCTTCCACCTGCACAACCCCGAGGGCCACGGCTACGGCGACTTCGTCACCGACCTGCGCGCCCTCGGCTATCCGCTGCGCGAACTGGCCCTGCCCGCCTGGCGGGAGCTGGTCCTCGCCGACCGGGAGAACGCGATCATCCCGCTGCTCGACTCGTTCGAACTCATCGCGCGGCGGCGGGCGTCCCATCCGCGGATGGACGTCTCGGACACCCTCCAGGCCCTGGCGGGCAGCGGAGTGCACTGCCCGCCGGTCGACAGCCGGCTCTTCGGCGGATACGTCGACTTCTTCGTCCGCGCGGGCTGGTTCCCGCCGCCTCCCTCCGGATCCGCCACCGCGACGGACCCCACGGCCGGTTGACGAACCGCCCCCGCCACCCTCCAGGAGAGAACCGCATGCAGGTCGACATCAACCCGGCGGCAGCCGCCCGGAACGCGGCACGGCAGCCGTCCCTCGGACCCGCGCTCATCTACGAGGACGTGGAGATCGGCTACCCCGCGCTGGCCGACCGGGCCGGCCGACTGGCCGAAGTGCTGGCCGCCGCCGGGGTGACGGCGGGCGCGCGCGTCGCCCACCTGGGGCTGAACAGCCCGGCGCTGCTGGAGACCTACCTCGCCTGCGCCTGGCTGGGCGCCGTCTTCGTCCCCGTCAACCACGGCCTGGACGCGGCCGGAGTCGGCTCGGTGCTGCGCGACTGCGGGGCGCGCGCCCTGGTCGCGGAGCCGGGCCACCGCGCCGTCGCCGACGCGGCCGGGGTCACCGGGCAGCTGCGGTGCCTGCTGGTCGACGACGACCCGGCGGCCCCCCTGGACCGGCCCGCAGACCCGCACTGGACAGCACTGTCCGGGGCGCTGGCCGAGGTGGCGGGGCCGGTGCGCGAGCCCGTACCGCTCCAGGCACACCACCTGGCGCTCCTCCTCTACACCTCGGGAACGACCGGGCGCGCCAAAGGCGTTCGGCTCACCCACGGCAATGTGTGGTGGAACTCCGCCAACCTGGAGCGGGCCGCGGGCGTACGCCCCGGCGACGTGAATCTGGTGGTCACCCCGCTGTTCCACATCGGCGCGCTGGGCTGCCACACCCTGCGTTCCCTGGCCCGGGGCGGCACCACGGTGATCCGCCGCCGCTTCGACCCCGACCGCGCGCTGCGCGACCTGGTCGAGCTGCGGATCAACACCATGTTCGCGATCCCGTCCCTCTACGCGGCCATCGCGCGGGCCCCCGGCTTCGCCGAGGCCGACCTGTCCCGGCTGCACACCCCGATCGTCTCGGGCGCTCCGGTGCCGCCCGCCCTGGTCGAGTCGTACGCCCGGCGCGGGGTGCCGCTCCAGCAGGCGTGGGGGC
Organism: Streptomyces corynorhini; assembly: GCF_003346515.1. Lineage (GTDB taxonomy): Bacteria > Actinomycetota > Actinomycetes > Streptomycetales > Streptomycetaceae > Streptomyces > Streptomyces corynorhini. Next base: position 6,780 of record NZ_QQNA01000008.1, on the reverse strand, counting down.
TGACGGAGACCTCGTGCTACGCCACCTACCTGCCGACCGCGTCGGCCACCGGCCGGGCGGACTCGGCGGGCCGGGCCATGCCGTTCACCGACGTACGGCTGACCGATCCGGCGAGCGGCCTGCCGGTGACCGAGCCGGGCGTACGCGGCGAGGTGTGCGTCCGCGGGCCCAACGTCACCGCGGGCTACTGGAACGACCCGAAGGCCACCGACGAGGCGTTCGACGCCGACGGCTGGTTCCGCAGCGGCGACATCGGCTGCCTCGACGACGAGGGCTTCCTGTCCATCGTGGACCGCCTCAAGAACATGATCATCTCGAACGGGGAGAACATCTATCCGGCCGAGGTGGAACCGGTGCTGGCCGACTCCCCTGAGCTGGCCGACGTCGCCGTCCTCGGCGTGGAGCACGCCACCCAGGGGGAGGCGGTGGCGGCGGTGGCCGTCGCCGCCGAGGGCGCCGAGCCCACCGTGGAGAGCGTACGGGCCTTCGCCGCCGCCCGGCTGGTCCGTTACAAGCTGCCGGTGTCGCTGCACCTGGTCGACGCGATCCCGCGCAACGCGGCGGGCAAGATCGACCGCCCCGCGCTGCGCCGGAGCGTCGGCGGCGGCGCCACGTCCGGGACGGATGGGCGTCAGGAGCGGACCCGGGACCCGGACCGGGACCCGGACCGGGACCGGGACCGGGAGCTGAGCGAGGGCCGGGAGCGCCCGGCGCCCGTGGGCGAACGTGCCGGATACGCACTGGAGTTGGTGGAGTGGGCGACCGAGCGTGCGCTGGGCCGGCTGCCCGCCGGTCTGCGCACCGGGGCCGGGTTCGCGGACATGGGCGTGGACTCGCTGGCCGCCGTACGGGTGCGCGATCTGCTGGGAGAGGCCACCGGTAGCGCTCTGCCCGCGACGCTGCTGTACGACCGTCCCACTCCGGCCGCCGTGGCGGCGCACCTGGAGAGCCTGCTGTCCGGGGTGGAGCCCGCGGCCGTCCCCGTACCGGCGGCGCCCGCGCCGTCCGTCGCCGCGGATCCGGTGGTGATCGTCGGCATGGGGGTGCGCGCGCCCGGTGGCGTGAGCGACGCCGAGGAGCTGTGGCGGCTGCTGATCGAGGAACGGGACGCGGTGTCCGGGTTCCCGCAGGACCGGGGCTGGGACCTGGAGGGGCTGTTCGCCCCGGCCCAGGAGACGGACCCGGACGCCGATCGGGTCATCGACCGGGGCACCGACCGGGGCATCGACCCGGGCACCGACCCGGCGGCGGCCCAGGACACCGGGGCGCGCAGCCTCACCCGCAGCGGCGGCTTCCTGCACGACGCGGCCCTGTTCGACGCGGAATTCTTCGGGATCTCCCCGCGCGAAGCGCTGGCGATGGACCCGCAGCAGCGGCTGCTGCTGGAGACCTCCTGGGAGGCGGTCGAGCACGCCGGGATCGACCCGGTCTCGCTGAAGGGCCGCGATGTGGGCGTGTACACGGGGCTGTTCGCCAACGGATACGCCGGCCAGGTGCCCGCCCGCGCCGACCTGGACGGCTACCGCGCCAGCGGCGGCGCCACCGGCGTGGCGGCGGGCCGGGTGGCGTACGTCCTGGGGCTGCACGGCCCCGCGGTCGCGGTCGACACCTCCTGCTCGTCGTCGCTGGTGGCCCTGCACCTGGCGGTGCGGGCGCTGCGGGCGGGGGAGTGCTCCATGGCGCTGGCGGGCGGCGCGACGGTGATGGCGAACACCGAACCGTTCGTCGAGTTCTCCCGGCAGCGCGGGCTCGCCCCCGACGGGCGGTGCAAGTCGTTCGCCGACGCCGCCGACGGCACCGCGTGGTCCGAGGCGGTCGGCGTACTGGTCCTCGAACGGCTGTCGGACGCCCGCCGCCACGGCCGCCGGGTGCTGGCCGTGATCCGGGGCAGCGCGGTCAACCAGGACGGCGCCTCCAACGGGCTGACGGCGCCCAGCGGCCCGGCCCAGCAGCAGGTGATCCGGCGCGCGCTGGCCGACGCGGGCCTCTCCCCTGGCGACGTCGACGCCGTGGAGGCGCACGGCACCGGCACCGTGCTGGGTGATCCGATCGAGGCCCAGGCGCTGCAGGCGGTCTACGGGCCGGACCGCGCCCACCCCCTGCTGCTGGGGTCGGTGAAGTCGAACCTCGGACACACCCAGGCCGCCGCCGGGGTGATCGGTGTGGTCAAGACGGTGCTGGCCCTCGAACACGGGCTGCTGCCGCGCACCCTGCACGTCGACCGGCCCACCCAGGAGGTGGACTGGTCCTCCGGCGCGGTGCGGCTGCTGACCGAGCCGTGCCCCTGGCCCGCGGCCGGGAGGCCGCGCAGGGCCGCCGTGTCGTCGTTCGGGATGAGCGGCACCAACGGCCACGTGATCCTCGAACAGGCCCCGGCCGGAACTCCGGACTCTGCCGGAAGGCCGGACTTCGCCGGGCCCGCCGCCGACCCGGACGCGCTGGTTCCGGACGTGCCGGTTCCGGTTGCGGACGTGCCGGTTCCGGTCGTGGTGTCCGCGAAGTCGCCGCAGGCCCTGGCGGAGCTGTCCGGACGGCTGGCCGAGCGGCTCGAAACGGGCATCTCCCCGGCCGATCTGGCGCACACGCTGGCCGCCCGTACCCCGTGGGAACACCGGGCGGTGCTGACGGGCGACGCGGGCCAACTGTCCCGAGGGCTGCGGGCGCTCGCCTCGGGCCGCCCCGACCCGCGTACGGTCACCGGCGCCGCCGCGCCCGGCGGCCCAACCGGCAGGACCGTCTTCGTCTTTCCCGGCCAGGGCGCCCAGTGGGCCGGGATGGGGCGCGAACTGGGGCTCCGTGAGCCGGTGTTCGCGGCCCGGATGGCGCAGTGCGCGCGCGCCCTGGCACCGCACACGGACTGGTCGCTCGCCGAGGTGGTGGCCGGTGCCCCCGGTGCGCCGTCCCTCGACCGGGTGGACGTGGTGCAGCCGCTGTCGTTCGCGGTGATGGTGTCGCTGGCGGCGCTCTGGCAGGAGTGCGGCGTACGCCCGGACGCCGTGCTGGGGCACTCCCAGGGCGAGATCGCCGCCGCGTGTGTGGCCGGTGCCCTGAGCCTGCCGGACGCCGCACGGGTGGTGGCGCTGCGCAGCCGGGCCATCGCCGCCCGGCTGGCGGGGCGCGGCGGGATGCTGTCCGTACTGCAGCCCGAGCACCGGGTGCGCGAGCTGCTGCGGCCCTGGCAGGGCCGGGTGGAGGTGGCGGCGGTCAACGGACCGGCCGCCGTGGTCCTGGCGGGCGAGCCGGGGGCGCTGACGGACGTACAGCTGGAGCTGGAGTCGCGGGGCGCCCAGGTCCGGCTGGTCCCGGTGGACTACGCCTCGCACGCCCCCGGTGTGGAGGCGGTGCGCGACGGATGGGCTGAGCTGCTCGGGGGCATCGTCCCGGTGGCCCCGGAGGTGCCTTGGTACTCCACCGTCGAGGGCGAGTGGATGCGCGGTCCCGCGGCGGACGGGGACTACTGGTACCGCAATCTGCGCCGCCCGGTGCGGTTCGACCCGGCCGTGCGGGCGCTGGCCGCGCAGGGCTTCGAGGTGTTCGTCGAGGTGAGTTCGCATCCGGTGCTCACCGCCGCCGTCCAGGACATCCTGGCGGACACCGGCCGGCCGGGCGTGGTGTGCGGCACGCTCCGCCGCGACGAGGGCGGCCCCGAGCGGTTCGCCCGCTCGCTGGGCGAGCTGTTCGCGCGCGGTGTGCCGGTCGACTGGGCGCCGCTGCTGCCCGTGGGCGGCAGGCCGGTGGCGCTGCCCGCCCACCCGTTCCTGCGGCGCCGCTTCTGGCCGGCCAGGCAGCCGTCGTCCGCGCTCGCCGCCGCGGGACTGGAACCGCTCGGCCATCCGTTGCTCGGCGCCGAGGTGGCGGACCCCCGGGACGGCGGCGTTCTGCTGACCGGACGGCTGTCGCGCGAGGAACAGCCCTGGCTGGCCGACCACGCGGTCGGCGGCTCCGTACTGCTGCCCGGCACGGCGCTGGTGGAGATGGCGCTCCGCGCGGGCGAGCGGGTGGGCTGCCCGGAGCTGGAGGAGCTGGTCGCGCAGGCGCCGGTACGGCTCGACGGCGCGCTGACCGTACAGGTACGGGTGGGCGGCGCCGACGAGCGGGGGCGGCGCGAGGTGACCGTCCACACCCGGCCGCGCGAGGCGGACGCGCCGTGGACCCGGCACGCGGTGGGACGGCTGGCCGAGGCGGGGTCGGGCGCGCTGTCGGGGGTGGGCGCCGGGTCGGGGGCGGGCGCGGAGGCGTCCGCGTGGAGCGGAGCGTGGCCGCCCGAGGGCGCCCGGCCGGTTGATGTGGCCGCGTTCTACGACGCGTTGGCCGATCGCGGCTACGACTACGGCCCCGCGTTCCGCTGTCTGACCGCCGCCTGGACGCGGGGTCCCGAGGTCTTCGGCGAAGTGGCCCTGCCCGAACCGGCCGACGCCGACGGGTTCGCCGTGCACCCGGCCCTGTTCGACGCGGCCGTGCACACCGCCCTGGTGGCCGGTCCTGACGGTGAGCCGGTGCTGCCGTTCGCGTGGAACGGGGTGCGGCTGCACGCGACCGGAGCGAGCAGCGCCCGGGTACGGGTGACACCGGGCCCCGGCGCCCTCACCGTGGACGTGGCCGCCGCCGACGGCAGCCCGCTGCTCGACGTCCGCTCGCTGTCGACCCGTCCGCTGCCGCCCGATCCGGGGGCCGCTCAGGACGGTGTGGACGGTGCGCTGTCACGGCTCACCTGGAGCGTGCTGCCCGCATCCGGCGCCGTACCCGCTTCCGTACCCGTTACGGTGTTCGGCGCGGACCCCGGCGCGGCGGACGGGGAGGACACACCGCACTGGCGGGTGCTGCCGCCCGGCACCGGCCGGTCCGGCTTGCCGGAACCGGAACGTGCCCGGCAGGCGGTCCACCGCGTGCTGACCGCGCTCCAGTCGCTGCTGGCCGACCGCGAACGGCCCGGCGCGCGGCTGGTGGTGGCGACCCGGCGGGCCGTGGCCGTCCACGACGGTGACCCCGTCGATCCGGTCGCGGCCGCCGTCTGGGGGCTGGTGCGCAGCGCGCAGACCGAGCACCCCGGCCGGTTCGTCCTCGCCGACCTCGACACGGCCCCCGGCCCCGGATCCGACACCGGCCCCGGCCCCGACACCGGCCCCGAATCCGGCGCGGCCTCCGGTGTCTGGACCGACGCGGTGGGCGCTGTCCTCGCCGCGGTGGACGAGGCCGGGGAAGCGCAGTGCGCGGTGCGCGGCGGACAGCCGTACGTACCCCGGCTGGTCCGGGTGAACGCGGCGGAGAGCGCGGGCGGCACGGCGGAGGAGACCACGGGCGGCACCGCGCGCCCGCTCGACCCCGAGGGCACCGTACTGATCACCGGCGGTACCGGCATGGCGGGCGCGGTCGCCGCCCGGCACGCGGTCACCGCGTACGGCGCGCGCAACGTCGTGCTCGCCTCCCGGCGCGGTCCCGCCGCCCCGGGCGCCGCCGAACTCCGCCGCGAACTGGCCGGGTTGGGCGCCCGGGTAGAGACCGTCGCCTGCGATGTCGCCGACCGCGAACAGGTACGGACGCTGCTCGCGCGGATCCCCCGGGAAGCGCCGCTGACGGCCGTGGTGCACACCGCGGGCGTACTCGACGACGGGATGATCGACACACTGGACGCCGACCGGCTGGCCGCGGTCTTCGGGCCCAAGGCCGACGGCGCCGTCTGGCTGGACGAGCTGACCCGGACGTCGGACCCGGCCGTGTTCGTGCTGTTCTCCTCGGTGGCAGGCGTCCTCGGGACCGCGGGCCAGGGCAACTACGCCGCCGCGAGCGCCTTCCTCGACGCGGTGGCCATCCGCCGCCGCGCCGCCGGGCACGCCTCCGTATCGCTCGCCTGGGGCCACTGGGAGCGGGCGGGCGGCATGACCGGGCATCTGGGCGAGGCGGACCTCGCCCGGATCGGCCGTACCGGGATGCGTCCCATCTCCGACGCGCACGGCATGCGGCTGCTGGACGCCGGTCTGGCCTCCCCGCACCCGGTGCTGGTGGCGGCGCCCGTCGACCGGGCGGTCCTGCGGCAGCGCGCCAGGGACGGCGCGCTGCCGCGCGTACTCCTCCCTCTGGCCGGCCGGGTCGGCCGTACCCTGCCGGCCGCGCGCCGCGCGCTGCGGCTGGACGGCCTCGACCCGGCCGCCCGGCGCGGCGTCCTGCTCGACCTCGTACGCGACGAGGCCGCGGCCGTCCTCGGCCACTCCTCCGGCGACCGGATCGATCCGGCGCAGCCCTTCAAGACGGCGGGCTTCGACTCCCTGACCGCCGTGGAGCTGCGCAACCGGCTGACCACGGCGACCGGCGCCCGGCTCCCGGCGACGCTGGTGTTCGACTTCCCCACCCCGGCGGACGCCGCCGCGTTCCTCCACGACGAGCTGGTGCCCGACCTTCCGGCGCCCGGCCTCGCCGAACTGGACCGCCTGGAGCGGGCGTTGTGCGTCGCGCCCGACGAGGGGACCGGCCGGCAGATCGCCGCGCGGCTGCGCGGACTGCTCACCCGGATCGAGCACCCCCCGAGCACCGCCGCCGAGGACGCCGCGCCGGACGGCCTGCGGTTCGCGGACGACGACGAGCTGTTCGCGTTCATCGACACGAACCTCTGAAACACGCGACTCCCACTCCCCACACCGACCTCTGAACACCCGGCACCGACCGGAGCGGCCGACGGACACCCGCCCGGCCCCGGCGAGAAAGGCACAAGGCACACGGCATGGTCACAGCAGCACAGCCGCAAGCGGCACCGGCACCGGCACCGGCACCATCACCCGCGCCCCC
>NZ_QQNA01000079.1 GCF_003346515.1 Streptomyces corynorhini | reverse complement strand
GCGTGAGCGCCCGCGGCGGGCGGGGAAGCGCGGCCGTTCGCGGCGGGCGTGGGCCCCTTGCCCGCCGCGAGCCTCCCGGCGCCCCGGAGCCTCCCGGCGGCCCCTCGGCGAGCCTCCCGGCGCCCCCGGACCTCTCAGCGCCCCGGACCTCTCAGCGCCCCCGGACCTCTCTGCGCCCCCGGGGCCTCCTCAGTGCCCGCGTCCGCGCCGCAGTTCGCCCAGGGTGTCCTCTATCCGGGCCAACTGCGGTCCCAGGACGGCGAGGTCGTTCGGCGCGGCGCTGCGCAGCGCGTCCTCGATCGAGGACAGCCGCCCGGCGATGTCCCCCAGATGCTCCTGCTCGCGCGTCAGCGCGCGCTCCAACTCCCGCTTCTTGCGGTGCAGATCCAGAAAGACGGTGACCTTGGCGCGCAGCATCCAGGGGTCGAACGGTTTGGTCAGGAAATCCGCGGCGCCCGTCGCGTACCCCCGGAAGGCATAACCGCTGTCGGACTCCGGCCCGTTCAGAAAGATGATCGGGATGTCCTTGGACCCGTCGAGCCGCTTGATCCGGTAGGCCGTCTCGAACCCGTCCATGCCGGGCATCCGCACATCCAGCAACACCACCGCGAACGGCTCGCGCAGCAGCGCCCGCACCGCCTCCTCGCCCGAACGGGCCCGTACGAGCGGCTCGTCCAGCGAGGCCAGCACCGCTTCGAGCGCGACGAGATTGTCCTCCATGTCGTCGACGAGCAGGATGCTCGCGCGCTCGGCGGTGACTGTTGTCCTGCTCATTTCCGTACTCCTTGTCCGGCCCACTGTGTTTCGGCCAGGCAGGCAAGAATGCTCTGTTCGAAGCCGTTCCGCACGTCGTTCGGCCGGTTTCGATCGTGTCGTGGCGCGAACGCCGTCCTTGATCCCGCTGTTCGCCGCTTGTCAATGCTTGGGACAAATCTGACGCGACTTCCCTGACTCCCCGCATGGGAGCGCGTTCCGTCTGTCACGCTGTCGGGATCGTAAGCGGCACAACGCCAGAACCGGATCAGGAGCCGCAGTGGGGCCCATTCCGATTCCGCGCGAGACCCATCACCTTCCGGCACCCCAGGTGCCGTTACGCGGGGGCGCGCGGTCCATCTCTCACACCAGTCTGCCCGGCAATCCGCTCGCCCCGGCCGCCGCCCGCCGCTTCGCGCGCGCGGCGCTCGCCGACTGGACCAGCCTCGGGTCCCTCGCGACCTGCACCTTCTGCCACGGCGACGAGAGCTGCTCGCCCGGCCGCCACAGCACCGATCTGCTCGCGGACGACGCCGTGCTGATCGTCGACGAACTCGTCACCAACGCCGTGGTGCACGCCGGGACCACCGTCGAGGTGCTCTGCCGCCTGGAGGCGCCCACCGAGGCCGCCCCGGGGGAGGCCGAGGAACCGGCCGCGCTCGTCCTGGAGGTCTCCGACCACCATCCCGCCCGCGCCGTGCGCGGCGACACGGACGACCCGGACGACCCGGACGCCGCGGGCGACATGGACGGCGACGTACGCGAACGCATGCCGTCCGGCATCCCCGAGTACGGCAGGGGACTGCAACTCGTCGCGGCCCTCGCCGAACGCTGGGGCATCACCTACCGCTCGGGCCTCAAGACCGTCTGGGCCCGGCTGCCGCTCGAAGGCCGCGACACGGCGCCAGGACGCCCCGCCGAGCCCGCGCTGCGCCGGGGACTGCGCGCCGCCGAGATCCTCGCGCCCGCGACCCGGCGGCCGGTCCGCGACGCCCCGGAATGGGCGGGCCGCGGCGCCCTCTCCTTTCTCGCCGAGGCGTCCGAACTGCTCGCGGGCCAGCTCGACGAGGAACTCGTCGCCGCGCTCTCCACCCAGCTCCTCGTCCCCAGGCTCGCCGAGTGGTGCGCGGTCTGGCTGGACGGGGAGCACGGCCAGTCCGGCGCCCCGCCCCGGCTCGCCCGCGTCTGGCACGCCGACGAGTCCCGGATCGAGCCCCTGCGCGCCGCGCTGGAGAAGGAGCCGCCGCGGCTGCCGGACCCGCCCAGGGGCGAGCCGGTACCGGTGCCCTGGCCGGACGGCGGCCCCGAGGACCGGGCGGGCGGCGGCGCCGCCCTCGCCTGCCGGCTGATGGCGAACGGGCGCGCCCTCGGCACGCTGCTGCTCGGCCGGCCGGGCCGGAGCACCGTCCCCGACGAAGTCGCGGCGCTCGTCGAGGACTTCGCGCGCCGCGTCGCCCTCGCGATCGGCGCGGCCCGCCGCTACACCCGGCAGGTCACCATCAGCCGCGTCCTGCAGCGCGGACTGCTGCCCAGCCAGGTGGCGCGGATCCCCGGAGTCGCCAGCTCCCTGGTGTACGAGCCGAGCGACGACGGCCTCGCGGGCGGCGACTTCTACGACGTCTTCCCGTGCCCGCCGGGCGACCGCTGGTGCTTCATGCTCGGCGACGTCCAGGGCAGCGGCCCCGAGGCCGCCGTCGTCACCGGTCTCGCCCGCCCCTGGCTGCGGCTGCTCGCCCGCGAGGGCTACCGGGTCGGCGCCGTGCTCGACCGCCTCAACCGGCTGCTCCTCGACGACGCGACCGAGGCGGCGGAGTCGGCGTCCCTGATGGCCGCGGCGGGCGTGGTGAGCGTCCCGGGCGCGGGCCCCGGCGGCGGGCACCAGAGCGGCCCCGGAGGCGGCTCCGAGGGCGGCCAGGCCCGCTTCCTGTCGCTGCTGTACGGCGAGCTGATGCCCCTGCCGGGCGAGGGCGGCGGTATCCGCTGCACCCTCGCCAGCGCCGGACACCCGCTGCCGCTGCTGCTGCGGCCCGACGGCACCGTACGGGCGGCGGCCGAGCCCCAACTGCTCCTCGGGGTCGTCGACAAGGTCGCCTACGAGAGCAGCACCTTCGACCTGGAGCCGGGCGACACCCTGCTCTGTGTCACCGACGGCGTCACCGAGCGCCGCTCGGGCCGCCGGATGCTGGACGACGGTGACGGGCTCGCACGGGCCCTGGCGGAGTGCGTGGGGATGACCGCACAGGGCGTGGCGGAGCGGATACGGCGTGCGGTGCACGAGTTCGCGGAGACGCCGCCGGGGGACGACCTGGCGCTGCTGGTGCTCCAGGCGGAGTGAGCCGGGCCGGATTCCCGTACGGGCGGGCGGTGGCGGACCTCCCGTTCGGGCGGCCGGGCGGTGCCGGACACCGCGCCCGTACGGGACACTGGGGACATGCCTTCCGCACTGCCCGACGGTGACCCCATGCCCGAGACCGGCGCGCTGCCCCCGCACGCGCTGGCGGGCGCGGCGGACCGGCCGCTCGGCTTCTACCTGCACGTTCCGTACTGCGCGACCCGCTGCGGCTACTGCGACTTCAACACGTACACGGCGACCGAGCTGCGCGGTTCCGGCGGTGTCCTGGCCTCCCGCGACAACTACGCCGAGACCCTCGCCGACGAGGTCCGGCTGGCCAGGAAGGTGCTGGGCGACGACCCCCGGCCGGTCCGTACCGTCTTCGTCGGAGGCGGCACCCCGACGCTGCTCGCCGCCGGGGACCTCGTACGGATGCTGGGGACGATCCGCGACGAGTTCGGGCTCGCGGACGACGCCGAGATCACCACCGAGGCCAACCCGGAATCGGTCGATCCGGCGTATCTGGCGGCCCTGCGGGAGGGCGGCTTCAACCGGATCTCCTTCGGGATGCAGAGCGCCAAGCAGCACGTGCTGAAGGTCCTGGACCGTACGCACACCCCCGGGCGCCCCGAGGCGTGCGTGGCGGAGGCCCGCGCGGCCGGATTCGACCACGTCAACCTCGACCTGATCTACGGCACGCCGGGGGAGAGCGACGACGACTGGCGCGACACCCTCGCGGCGGCGCTCGGCGCCGCCCCCGACCACATCTCGGCGTACGCGCTGATCGTCGAGGAGGGCACTCAGCTGGCCCGGCGCATCCGGCGCGGCGAGGTCCCGATGACGGACGACGACGAGCACGCCGACCGCTATCTGATCGCGGACCGGGCGCTCGCCGAGGCGGGCTTCTCCTGGTACGAGGTGTCCAACTGGGCCACCTCCGAGGCCGCCCGCTGCCTCCACAACGAGCTGTACTGGCGCGGCGCCGACTGGTGGGGCGCGGGCCCCGGCGCCCACAGCCACATGGGCGGCGTGCGCTGGTGGAACGTGAAGCACCCCGGCGCGTACGCCCAGGCGCTCGCGGAGGGCCGCTCACCGGGCGCGGGCCGCGAGATCCTCACCGACGAGGACCGCCGTGTGGAGCGCGTCCTGCTGGAACTGCGCCTGGCGGACGGCTGCGAGCTGTCCCTGCTGAACCCCGCGGGTGCGGCGGCGGCCGACCGCGCGGTAAGGGACGGCCTCCTGGAAGCCGGTCCTTACACGCGGGGCCGTGCGGTGCTGACGCTGCGGGGGAGGCTGCTGGCGGACGCGGTCGTCAGGGACCTGGTGGACTGATCACTCGCCGGGGTGAATCCCGGCGGGATCGGGCGCGGCTGCTTACCCTGTTTTCCTAGTCTGCTGCCAACAGAAGCGGCGGAATGTGGAGGTTCACGGAGATGACCGCTGTGGATGAGCGACCGATCACCAGCAGCATCGCCACGTTCTTCGAGGACCTTGAGGTCCCCGAGGGATACAAGGCGGAACTCCTCAGGGGGGACATTGTGATGATGGCCGGGCCCGACCGGGTCCACAACGGAATCGTGGAGTCCGTGCAGGACCAGATCCCGCGTAAACGCTGGAGGCGGCTCCAGACCCAGGACATCGCCATCCCCGGCGAGACGAGCGAACCCCAGCCCGATCTCGTCGTGCTCGCCCGGGGCGCCGAGGACGGCCCCGGGCGGCTCATCCCCGCCCCCGCCGTCACCCTGCTGGTGGAAGTGGTCTCCAAGACCAGCGTGGACCGCGACTACGGAATCAAGCGCTCCATGTACGCGGCGGGCGGGGTGCCCGCCTATCTGATCATCGACCCCATGGCAGCGCTCTGCCTGCTGCTCACCGAGCCGGCCCGCAAGGGGGAGGCCGCCGACTACCGGACAACGCGGACCACCAAATTCGGCGAGACCGCCACGCTGGAGATGCTCGGTGTCGAGCTGGACACCTCTGATTTCGAGACGCTTCCCGACATCAGGCGTCACTACCGGCCGTGACGAAGTCGATCAGCTCCTCCACCCGCCCCAGCAGCGCCGGTTCCAGGTCCTTGTACGAGTGCACCCTCGACAGGATGTGCTGCCAGGCCGCGCCCGTGTTCTGAGGCCAGCCCAGCGCCCGGCACACGCCCGTCTTCCAGTCCTCGCCCCTCGGCACCCTGGGCCACGCCGCGATGCCCACCGAGGACGGCTTCACGGCCTCCCAGACGTCGATGTACGGGTGGCCCACCACCAAGGCGTCCGCGCCCGTCACCGACGCCGCGATACGGGACTCCTTCGAGCCGGGGACCAGGTGGTCGACCAGGACGCCCAGGCGCGCGTCCGGGGCCGGGGCGAACTCGGTGACGATGGCGGGGAGGTCGTCGATGCCGCCGAGGTACTCCACCACCACCCCCTCGATGCGCAGGTCGTCGCCCCAGACCTTCTCGACCAGCTCCGCGTCGTGCCGCCCCTCCACGTAGATGCGCCCCGCCCTGGCGACCCGCGCCCGCGCGCCCGGGACAGCGACCGAGCCGGAGGCCGTACGGGCGGAACCCGCGGCCCGGCCCGGTGCGGCGGCCGAGGGGCGTACCAGGGTCACCACCCGGCCCTCCAGCAGGAAGCCGCCCGGCACCAGCGGGAAAACCCGGTGTTTGGAGAAGCGGTCCTCAAGAGTGACCGTCGGGCCCTCCGCGGTCTTCTCGCAGCGGATCACCGCGCCGCAGAAGCCCGTGGACACCTCCTCGACCACCAGGTCCGGTTCCGCGGGCACCTCCGGCACGGGGGCGGACCGCTTCTTCCACGGCGGGGTCAGATCGGGGCTGTAGCTGCGCATCCGAAGACGATAGGCGCCCACGCGCGCGGAGGCTACGACACGCCGAACCGCGCGATCAGCGCGTCGCGTTGCTCCCGTACGAACACCGCGTCCACCACCGCCCCGTGCCCCGGCACGTACAGCGCGTCCGAGCCGCCCAGCGCGAGCAGCCGGTCCAGGGCCGCCGGCCAGCCCGCCGGGACCGCGTCCGGTCCTGCCTGCGGCTCGCCGGACTCCTCGACGAGATCGCCGCAGAAGACGACCCCCGGGTAGCCCGGTGCCAGCATCGCCAGATCGTGCCCGGTGTGCCCGGGGCCCGCGTTCGCCAGCAGCACCCGCCGGCCGCCCAGGTCCAGCGTCAGCTCCCCGGCCACCGCGTGCCCGGGTGGCTCCAGCAGCCGCACCGCCGCCGCCGACTCGGCCGGGTCCGCGCCCTCCCGCACGGCGTCCCCGTACAGCTCCTCACCGCCTGCGGCCAGCACCTGCGCCATGCCCGCCGGGCCGTACACCACCGCCCCCGCGAACGCGGCCGTACCCAGCACATGATCGAAGTGCGGATGGCTGAGTGCGACATGCGTCACGCGCCGCCCGCCGAGCAGCGACCTGACCTGCGCGTGGAGTTCGGCGCCCTCGCGGACCGAGGAGCCAGTGTCGAACAGCAGGACCCCGTCCTCCCCGGCCACCAGGCCCACCGTCGCGTCCCAGCGCGGCAGCCGCCGCCGCCCGACCCCCGGAGCCAGCTCTTCCCACCCGTGCTCTTCCCAATGGACGTCCATACCGGGACGCTACGGGAGTCACCCGGCGCCGGTCCGGGTGACGGGCGGGCAGCGTGGTCGGCCGCCCTTGCTAGGGGTGCGGTTCCCGGCCGTACACTGACACAGGGAGTACTGGCACTCCCTGTGAGCGAGTGCCAAGCAGATTCCGACGGACGACAGCTGGAGGTGTGCCGCATGCTCAGCGAACGCAGGCTTGAGGTGCTGCGCGCGATCGTCCAGGACTACGTCGGCACGGAGGAGCCCGTCGGCTCCAAGGCGCTCACCGAGCGGCACAAGCTCGGTGTCTCCCCCGCCACCGTCCGCAACGACATGGCGGTGCTGGAGGACGAGGGCTTCATCGCCCAGCCGCACACCAGCGCCGGGCGCATCCCGACCGACAAGGGCTACCGGCTCTTCGTCGACCGGCTGGCCGGGGTCAAGCCCCTGTCGCTGCCCGAGCGCCGCGCCATCCAGAATCTGCTGGACGGCGCTGTCGACCTCGACGACGTCGTGGCCCGTACGGTGCGGCTGCTGGCGCAGCTGACCCGGCAGGTCGCCGTCGTCCAGTACCCTTCGCTGACCCGCTCGACGGTGCGGCACGTGGAGCTGCTGGCGCTCGCGCCCGCCCGGCTGATGCTCGTCCTGATCACGGACACCGGACGGGTCGAGCAGCGTATGGTCGACTGTCCCGCGCCCTTCGGCGAGACGTCGCTCGCGGACCTGCGGGCGCGGCTCAACAGCCGGATCGTCGGACGCCGCTTCGCGGACGTCCCGCAGCTGGTGCAGGACCTGCCCGACTCGTTCGAGCAGGAGGACCGCGGGACCGTCTCCACGGTGCTCGCGATCCTGCTGGAAACCCTGGTCGAGGAGACCGAGGAGCGGCTGATGATCGGCGGTACCGCCAACATCACCCGCTTCGGACACGACTTCCCTCTGACCATCCGGCCGGTGCTGGAGGCGCTGGAGGAGCATGTGGTGCTCCTCAAGCTGCTCGGTGAGGCGGCCGACCCGGGCATGACCGTACGTATCGGGCACGAGAACGCCCATGAGGGCCTCAACTCCACGTCCGTCGTCGCGGTCGGCTACGGTTCGGGCGACGAGGCAGTCGCAAAACTCGGCGTGGTCGGACCGACCCGCATGGACTACCCCGGAACGATGGGAGCGGTACGCGCAGTGGCACGTTACGTCGGACAGATCCTGGCGGAGTCGTAAGTGGCCACGGACTACTACGCCGTACTCGGCGTGCGCCGCGACGCTTCACAGGACGAGATCAAGAAGGCATTCCGGCGGCTCGCCCGCGAGCTGCACCCGGATGTCAATCCCGATCCCAAGACGCAGGAGCGTTTCAAGGAGATCAACGCCGCCTACGAGGTGTTGTCGGACCCGCAGAAGAAGCAGGTCTACGACCTCGGCGGCGACCCCCTCTCGGCCAACGGCGGGGGAGGCGCCGGTGGTTTCGGCGCCGGTGGCTTCGGCAACTTCTCCGACATCATGGACGCGTTCTTCGGCACGGCGTCGCAGCGCGGCCCGCGCTCGCGCACCCGGCGCGGCCAGGACGCCATGATCCGGCTGGAGATCGACCTCAACGAGGCGGCCTTCGGCACGACCAAGGACATCCAGGTCGACACGGCCGTCGTGTGCACGACGTGCTCGGGCGAGGGCGCCGCGCCCGGCACCTCCGCCCAGACCTGCGACATGTGCCGGGGCCGGGGCGAGGTCTCGCAGGTCACCCGGTCCTTCCTGGGCCAGGTCATGACCTCGCGGCCCTGCCCGCAGTGCCAGGGCTTCGGCACGGTCGTGCCGACGCCGTGCCCCGAGTGTGCGGGCGACGGGCGTATCCGCTCGCGCCGTACCCTCACGGTCAAGATCCCGGCCGGTGTCGACAACGGCACGCGTATCCAGCTCGCGGGCGAGGGCGAGGTCGGTCCGGGCGGCGGCCCCGCGGGCGATCTCTACGTGGAGATCCACGAGTTGGCGCACGCGATGTTCCAGCGCCGCGGCGACGACCTGCACTGCACCGTCACCGTGCCCATGACGGCGGCGTCGCTGGGCACCAAGTGTCCACTGGAGACGCTGGACGGCGTGGAGGACATCGACGTGAGACCGGGCACCCAGTCCGGCCAGTCGATCCCGCTGCACGGGCGCGGCATCACGCACCTGCGGGGCGGCGGCCGGGGCGACCTGATCGTGCACGTCGAGGTGATGACGCCGTCGAAGCTCGACCCCGAGCAGGAGCGGCTGCTGCGCGAGCTGGCGAAGCTGCGGGGCGAGGAACGGCCCACGGGCCAGTTCCAGCCCGGTCAGCAGGGACTGTTCTCGCGCTTGAAGGACGCGTTCAACGGGCGTTAGGCGACCCGTTCGACGGGGTGGGGCGCTTGACCGCCCGAGGGGCCCGGGGGATCTTCCCCCGGGCCCCGCCGTTTCGTTCGCACCGTCGAGCGTCAGCTCGGCGGGGCGAAGTGCTGCGAAGTGGCTGGTGCGGGTGTGGGCCCGTGGTGTGCCGGTGAGGTGGGCGCCGATGTGGTGGCCACGTTCGTGATCAGGTTCGGACCGCCGGTGCCGCAGCCCTCGGTGAGAGGGACCTTTCTCGGTGGGATGGACCTTGTATCCGTCCCACATGGTGTCCCGCTTGACGCTGCCGCGCCCCTCGATGTCATAGGGGGTGACCAGGCGCTTCGCGCCCGGCGGCCGGTCTTTTGGGTCCCGTCTGGCCACCTCGCCCGCCACCGGGGTGGACGTACTGGACCCAGACCTGCCGCAGGATCTCGACCTCATCGAGCGCGCGAAGCCGGTGCGGTGCACCGGGAGCGAAGACCGCTTCCAGCAGCCGCGTCCCGTCCGTCCCGATCCGCAGGCCCACCTCGTCCCGCCTGGCGCGGGCCTTCGGGAACCGGGAGTCCTCGGCCCGGGTCGCGCAGCGCCGGAACCAGTCCGGCTCGGCGACTCGGCTGCGTCGACATCCACACCCACCCCATACGACAACGTCGGCTCCCAAGACCACCACCAGGTCTTGGGAGCCGACGTCGCGCACGAGCCCGAATAAACCAGCAGCGTCGGGATCCGCCGGGCCTTCGGCCTACCGCCAGGGCCACCCCAGGAACCTTGCCCGGGGGTCAGAGCGTGTCGGCGACTTTGGTCAGCACGGCGGCGCTCGCCGGGACGTCGTGGCTGAGCCGGACCGCGCGGTGGGGCAGCTCGGCGAGCCGCGCCGCCACCTCGGCCCGCGCGCTCTCCCGGCCGCCGCCGTCCACGCCCTGCGCCTGACCGAAGACGTCGGGGTACCGGTCCTCCGTCTTCCCGGACATGAAGTCCGCCTCGCCCAGCGTCCGGGTGCCGTCGCTGACGTCCGGCGCCGCGTCGGCGTCGACCTGGGGGAAGAGGAGGCCGGCCGCCCGGCCGCCGGTGGCCAGCGGCACCCCGAACAGGGCCTCGAACTGGTCCGGGAACACCTGGACCTTCCGCTCCCGCCTCGCGTTCTCCCACAGCGGTGTGTGGTCGCCGGCGAGCAGCGCCTCGGTCACCGAGTCGTGCTGCGTCGGGTGGAAGCTGCCGCCGGACCGCAGGTGCTCGCGCGCCTGCTCGTCCCAGCCGAGCGAGTGGAGCAGGCCGAGGCCGAGCGCGGCGGCGGACGGCCAGGGCACGACCTCGACGCCCCGCTCGCCGGTCGGCCGGACCAGCACCCGGTCGTTGGCGAGGAGCTGCCAGCCGTGCGAGGCGAGCAGCAGCGCCGTGGTCGTCTTCCCCGCCCCCTTGTCCCCGAAGGTCAGCAGGGTCGCACCGTCTTCCGGCCGGACGACCGCGGAGGAGTGCAGCACCGCCCACCCGTCGCGGAGGAGCCGGCCCCGGATCGCCTCCCGCGCGAGACGCGCGGCGGCCAGGGCGAGGGGCTGAGCGTCGGCACCGGCGAGGACGAGGCGGCCCGAGGACGGCGTGCTGCGGTAGGCGATCCCTTCCTCCGGCGACGTGGCGATGATGTCCTCGCCGTCCTGCGCCAGCAGCAGCGGGTGCTTGGCGTAGTCCACCTCTTCGGTAGACCGGCCGTCGTGGACCAGAAGGGTGATCTCCTCGTAGTCCTCCGGCTTGACGTCCGCGATCACCACGGCCCCGGTGCACACGGCGGCGGCGTCCACCGTCGTGGCGTTCCACCAAGGGCCGAAGTAGCGCAGGGTCCAGTCGGTGACTTCCGGCCGGTTGCTGAGCACGGTGACGGCCGCCTGGGCGGCCTCAAGGCGAGTTGCTGTGATCACGTAGCGATCCTCTCGGGGAGAGCTGGGAGTTGGGCGTATGCGTCGCGGAGACTGCTGGCCGCAGAGTCCAGACGCAGGCGTTCGGAACGGGTGAGGGGAGGCACGGACGGTACGGCCTTGCCTCCGGTGAAGCGCAACGGAATTCCGAGGTAGACGTCCCCGTACGGGACGGACAGCTCCTCGATGCCGTCGGCCAGGCCGAGGGTCTTGCGGAGCGTGGAGAGCACCGCGCCGGCGGGACCGCAGCGGGTACGGCCGATGCCACCCCGGATCAGCGCCGGGCGCCGCTGGAGGTCGGCCACGACGGTGCGCACCGGGACCGCGATCGGGCGGCTGCCGACGGTGGTCGTCGACGCGCACACGACGGCGCGGTCACCGTGCTCGCCGATGACGTGGCCGCGCACCAGCTCCGGGGAGACCTGGGCGTAGCGGGCGAGCAGGAGCCGGTAGCGGGCCGAGTCGAGGTTCGATCCGATCCCGTAGACCCGGGAGCAGCCCGAGACCTCGCCGAACCGGCGGGCCATCAGGTCGACCGGGTTCGTCACGACGAGGACGGTTCCGCGGTACCCGCGCAGCTCCCGCGCCAGCGCGTCGAGGGCTGGCGCGTTGGCCGTCGCCCCGCCGCGCCGGATGTCCCGCTGGGCCGTGTTCGTGAAGCCGGTCCGCAGGGCGATCACGAGCGCATCGCAGCCGTGCAGGTCGGCGACCTCACCGGCCTCGACCTGGGACCGCGACCGGGCGGTGTGCGCGAGGTCCTGGAGGTCGGCGGTCAGGCCGTGAACCTGGTCCGGCTGGCGGGAAACGACGAGGAGCCGACCGGGCAGCGCGGCGGCGACAAGGCTGGCGGCGAGGGTCTGCCCGACGGCGCCCGACCCGACGATCCCTACGACCGGGCCGCTCATCGAGCGCTTCCAGCGGTGTGCTCGACCTCGGAGAAGACCGCGTCCAGAAGCCGGGGCCCGGCCATCGACCCGATGAGGAGTGCGCTCACCCGGTCGACGATGCCCGCCACCGTGCGGGCCTGCGCAACGAGCGCCTGCTGATGGGGAGCCAGGGGAAGGCCCACGGGCGCGCTGAGGCAGGTACTCAGAATGCTCACGGTGTCCATGAGCCACAGGACCATGACCTCGCGGAGCCGTCTCGTACGCTCGTGCTCGGGTAACGCGGCAGCGTGCCGGGCAAGGACGGACGCGGCCCCCCGCACGATCTGCTGTCCGGCCCGCGGGTCCGGGTGCCCGAGTGCCAGCAGCAGCGTCCGGCCGGTCAGCTTGGCGAGGTCCGGCCGGGGACCGGCCGCCCACCGCACGGCGGGGTCGATGTAGGTGAGGTGCGGGCCGTCGATGTACACGTGCTTGGGCTTGAGGTCCCCGAACACCGCGGTGTCCTGACGGGACGAGATCGCACCGGACATCCGCAGCAGCCGCCCCACCGTGTTCTGGACGAGCCCCACGATCTCTTGGCGCTCGCGCTCCGGGAGTCCGAGGTCCCGGCCGAGCGCCCGCAAATAGCTGCGGGAGCTGAGGCCGTTGAACTTCCGGCGGAAGACGTCGGTCACCGATCGCTCGCCGATCGGCGCCGCTCCGCGCAGGCACACGGCACCCGCAGGGCCGTGTAGCTCGTCGAGGGGAACAAGGGCCGCGTCCAGGAGAGCGCTCGTCTCCCACGGGCGGACCATCAGTTCGTCCGCCAGAGACGTCCCGGCTACGGTCCGACTGAAGAGGACTCCGCCGTACAGGCCGGCTGTCTCACACACCCGTGGGCGCCCGAGTGTGCGTAGAAACACCAGGTTCTGACTCTCGCGTGCCGTCAGCAGCTCGGTGCTCTGGACATAGGCGCGCTGCGCTTCCTGAACCTCTTCCCAGGTCCCTCCGGCGCCCCGGAGGAGGGACACCAAGGAGATACCCAGCCAGCTGTACTTGGCGATCAGCTCCTCGCCGTCCACCGTGACCCGGCAGACGTACGAGGTGACGCTCGGGCACTGGTGGCCGACGACGACCTGCTTGTCCGACCAGAGATCTTCAGCCGCACGGACGATCGCCCGCTGGCTCGCAGCCTGCAACAGCGCTGCGCTTACTGCCGTGTTCTCGCTCGTAGTGAGTGTCACCGGCCGACTCCTTGTGGGATCGCTTGGCTTCGGTGTGCAGGGCGTGCAGTCAGCGCCCGTTATGGGCGACGATCAGATCTTCGATTCGATGGATACATGGCAAGCAGCAAGAGAAGGGGGCATCGCCGTACTCCAAGCTCTTGGCGGGTCCAAGCCACAGGACCGGCACGCCCGACGCCCCGCATCGCCAGCACAGGCCGGTGGTCCACTCACGGTCCACCACGACTGTCCGTTCTTGATGCCGATGCACAGGGCACCGAGAAGCATGGCCAGGACCGCCACGTAGAGAATCTGGCGGGTGCGCTCACTCACCAGGCTCATCCTCCGGAGCGCCCACGTCCGCCCATACGCGCTTCCCCCACGGCAGCGAGTCGACACCCCACCGCCCGCCGCTCAGCGCGTCCACGATCTCCAGCCCCCGCCCGGACTCCTCGGTCGAGTCAGCCGTCCGGGGCTGCGGGCGCTCGTGCGACAGGTCCACCACCGCGACCCGGACCCGCTCGTCGCTCAGCCGCGTCACGGTCGCCCGGACCGAGTCCCGCCGCGCGTGGACCACTGAGTTCGTCATCAGCTCGCTGATGACCACCTCAGCGGCATCCCGCATCTCCTCCATGCCCCAGACGATCAGGGCCAGGCGGAGCAGGCGCCGCGCGGCGCACACAGACTCTGCGGTCCTCGACACCGTGTGGGTGTACGCAGGCAGCACGCCCGTACCGGTTTCAACCATGACGAGAGAACCAATCCGTACGTGCCGTCGTCCTGCCGCCCGTACGAGGGCCGGCGCCTGGGAAACGGCTGGGGAAAAGGACAGGGCTTTATGCACCTGGATGCCCCTTCACGTGGGCAAGGGCGTCCCGGCCGAGTGCGGCGAAGGCCACCACGCGCGCCGGAGGGCACAGCAGAGCCGGACCGTTGAGCGGCGATACCCACAGGGGCCGCCGCTCTCGATGGGCGAGGTGACGTCAGGCGCCGGGACCGGGAGGAGGGCCTTCTGCACGACACCGGGCAGCAGCCAGGCCGCCCCGCTCTCCTCCCACTCCGTCATGGCCTGCGGATGTGACGGCGCTGACCGCAACAGCCAGTCCCCCGCCCTGGCGGTGACGGTCGACTCGCGCGCGCTTGCGGTCATCGGGCGGCCTTTCCTGTACGGGCCTTCGGCGGGTGCCCCATCGGGTAGCGACGCTCCAGAACAGACCCCATGCCTTGCGGCCTCCCAGCTAGCCTCGTTACGTGACACCACGACCGTAGGTATTCGGTCACGCACCCAGAAGTGACTGCGAGTACAGGTGGTTTGCCGAGAACCGCCGGGATCGGACCCTGTATGAGGCCACGTCCCGCCCAAACCCTGACCACAGGTAAGGGAACCCGCTCACGCCCACGCGCCGGCCTGCTCAGCGGCTACGTCCTCCGGGTAATCCGCCAGCAGAGCGGACACACCCAGGACGAAGCCGCCGAACTCCTCAGCACGTCCCCGGACACGATCGCCGGATGGGAGACAGGACGGCGTCCCCTGACCTCCATCTCTGTCGGACAAATGCTCGCGCTACGCCACCGGCTCATGCATCTGCGCACCCCGTCAGCCCTTCTCCAGGCGCTGGAACGCGCCCTGGAGGCGGACGTCCTTCTCGCCGACGTCCTGGACGAGGACAGACCCACCGCTGGCAGCCCCCTCGGCGCGATGGTGATGCAACGCGATCTCGCTGAAGTACTGGTCTGGCCCCTCAACGGAGTGGCGCCGGCCTCCGTACGCGCGCTCCCGGACCCTCCCCGTCCGCGACGAGGGCCCGCTCCGATCGGCCCCGAACTGACCGCATCCGAACGGCAGGCATTCTTCACCCGCATGCGGACCACGGCCGAGGAGGCACGCGCCCCGCACCAGTTCCTCCTCCGCCGCCAAGCTCTGTACCTGTCCGGGTACGGCGGGGCCTCCGATACAGCGGAATGGCTGAGGCAACAGCAGCGCGCGGAACGCCCGGACAACTGGCTCACTGACTGGCTAACCCGTCGGTCCGTCGCTGCTGTCGCGGCCAGACAGGGCGACCGGGACCGAATGGCCCATTTCATCAACAGTGCTCTCCGGGACAGCAATGACGGCGAGACGGCGAACCTCGCCTACTGGGCGTATTGGATCGGGGAGACCTCCGTCCCGCAGCTCTCGGACCACTTCATCGCGGACGGCTCCCTCGGCGTCTGGGCCGGCGACCGGCTCCTTGCTCACCTCGTAGAAGGCATGGCACCCCACCACGGATACGTGGACCTGAACATCCACAGTGTGTGGTCGCTCCTCCAGTTCCGCCCCAACCTCCTGCGCTCCGGAGCAGCAGCCCGCGCCCTACGCGAACGGCTCCCCCTCATGTTGGATAGCCGTGAGCTCTCAGCGCACGCGCGACGGGAGCTGGAGAACATCCGGTACGCGATCCGCCTCGCCGAGGCGTGAGAGGAGCCCGACAGTGCCCGAGGACCTGAGCGCCGTGGCCCAATTCCTGTACGAGGCAGGGACGCTGAAGTCCACCAGGCGCAGCGGATGGTGGATGGCCGGCGTCAAGGACCCCGAGTCCGTCGCCGATCATTCCTGGCGTACTGCCCTCATCGCGTCCATCATCGCGAAGTTGGAGGGAGCAGACCCAGCCCAGGCCGCGATCCTCGCCGTCTGGCACGACTCGCAGGAAACCCGCAGCGGAGATGTCAACCACCTCGGGAAGAAGTACACCAAGGGCGAGGCCGATCCTCGCGACATCACCGCCGATCAGGTGGCCGGCATGCCCAAGGTGCTAGCGGACACAGTCCGGGATCTGATCGCGGAGTACGAAGCGAAGGAATCACCAGAGGCGACCTGCGCGCGCGACGCGGACAAGTTGGAATGCATGATCCAGGGCATCGAGTACCGGGACCAGGGCTACGCCAACGCACAGCGCTGGATCGACAACAGCCGCGGCCGCATCACCACCACGTCCGGCCAAGCGCTCGCAGACGCAGTGCTGGAGACCGGCTCGCTCGACTGGCTGCGCTCAGCCCTCGGAGAGACTCCCTGACCCACGGGGCCCTACGGACCACAATCCGAGGGCCCGTCGACCTGCCCCGCTGAAATGAGCGGACGCCCGTCCCCGGAGTCGCGGGGGCAGGCGTCTCGTCAACGGCGCGTCGCTTACACCGACGGCGGTTCCTGATCGCTCGTTTCCGGGTTCGGGCACAAACGGACCAGCCGTTCGTTCGCGCGGAGGACCCGCCACACGCCGGTACCGACACCGGCGAGAACGGTCAGCGCGCCGCCCCGGACCAGCACCACGTCGAGCCCCGGAACGCCGGTCGCCGCCACCGTCAGCCTCTGTCGATGCCGTCGTCAAGCGGCGTGTGCTTCGCCTGCCACCCGGCGGCGAACGTGAGCGGCGTCGGCACGATCGCGAGGACAAACGGGCTGAGTCCGTCCGGCATCGACTCCAGCAGCCGACGGCTGGTTTGTGGACGGGGCCACGATACGGACCCCAGGCGATCAACAACAGCACCCGGCGTACCGAGCCCGCCCCACTGGCTGGACGCCCGCCCCCGGAGCCGGGGAGACGGGTGCCCCGTCGATCTTCCCCCGGGCCCCGCCGTTTCCTTCGCACCGTCTGTCACACCGCTGACGCGACACCGATTCGGAGCTGTCACGAAGGACATGGCACGATGCCTGCATGTCCTCCGTACTGACCGATCTCTGCCGGTATCCGATCGTGCAGGCCCCCATGGCGGGCGGCGCCTCCTGCCCGCAGCTGGCCGCGGCCGTCTGCGAGGCCGGCGGTCTCGGGTTCCTCGCCGCCGGGTACAAGACGGTGGACGGCATGTACGAGGAGATCAAACAGCTGCGCGGGCTCACCGCGAGACCCTTCGGCGTCAACCTCTTCATGCCGCAGCCGAACTACGCGGACCAGGCGGCCGTCGAGGTCTACCGCAACCAGCTCGCCGGCGAGGCCACCTGGTACGAGACGCCGCTCGGCGACCCCGACTCCGGCCGGGACGACGGCTACGAGGCCAAGCTGGCGATCCTGCTGGACGACCCGGTGCCGGTCGTCTCGTTCACCTTCGGCTGTCCGACCAGGACCGTCCTGGACGCGTTCGCCAAGGTCGGTACGGTCACCGTCGTCACCGTGACCACGCCGGAGGAGGCCCAGACCGCGCAGTGGTCCGGCGCCGACGCCGTCTGTGTCCAGGGTGTCGAGGCGGGCGGCCACCAGGGCACGCACCGTGACGATCCGGCGACCGACGGCGCGGGCATCGGGCTGCTGTCGCTGGTGGCGCAGGTCAGGGAGACCGTGCAGATCCCGGTCATCGCGGCCGGCGGGCTGATGCGCGGCGGCCAGATCGCGGCGGTGCTCGCGGCGGGCGCGGACTCCGCGCAGCTCGGCACGGCCTTCCTGGTGTGCCCCGAGTCGGGCGCCAACGCGCTGCACAAGCAGGCCATGACCAATCCGCTGTTCGTACGGACCGAGCTGACCCGCGCGTTCTCCGGCCGCCCCGCCCGCGGACTCGTCAACCGCTTCATGCGCGAGCACGGCCCGTACGCGCCCGCCGCCTACCCCGAGATCCACCACCTCACCTCCGGGCTGCGCAAGGCCGCCGCCCGGGTCGGCGACGCGCAGGGGATGGCGCTGTGGGCGGGACAGGGCCACCGGATGGCCCGGGAGCTGCCCGCCGGGGAGCTGGTCGAACTGCTCCACGCCGAACTCGTCGAGACGCGCGCCTCGTTGACGCACGACCCGAAGGACGGCTCGTGACCGCTCCCGTCTTCGTGGTCGACGACTTCGCGGCGGGACCCGGCGGACGGTTCGTCGTCGAGGGGCCCGAGGGACGGCACGCCGTCTCGGTGAAGCGGCTGCGGCCCGGCGAGGACGTCGTACTGACGAACGGCGGCGGGCTCTGGGCCGACTGCGTGGTGCTGGGCAGCGAAGGCAAGGACCGGCTGATCGTCCAGCTCGACTCGGTGTCCGAGGCGGAGCCGGAGAGCCCGCACATCACCGTCGTCCAGGCACTGCCCAAGGGCGATCGGGGCGAACTCGCCGTCGAGACCATGACGGAGACCGGCGTCGACGCGATCGTCCCGTGGGCCGCCTCCCGCTGCGTCACGCAGTGGAAGGGCGAGCGCGGCGCCAAGTCGCTCGCCAAGTGGCGCGCCACCGCGCGCGAGGCGGGCAAGCAGTCGCGCCGGGTGCGGTTCCCCGAGGTCGCGGGCGCGATGAGCACGAAGCAGGTCGCCGCGCTGCTGGCGACGGCGGACCTCGCCGCCGTACTGCACGAGGACCCGGAGGCCGGGAGCGCGGCGCTGGCCACGGCCGAACTGCCCTGCGCGGGCTCGATCGTGCTGGTCGTCGGCCCCGAAGGGGGCGTCTCCCCGGAGGAGTTGACGGCCTTCGCGGCGGCGGGAGCGCGTCCGTACCGGCTGGGCCCCAGCGTGCTGCGCACCTCCACGGCGGGCACGGTGGCGGCCGCGCTGGTGATGGCGCGCACCGGCCGCTGGTCCTGAGCCCACTGTCGGCGCGGGCCGGTAGCATGCCGTCCGTACGGAATCGATCATCAGCCGCGTCATCCGTCGCGTCAACGAACCGCGTCGTCAGCCGCGCCGAGTCGAGGAGGCCCCCGCCATGGCGGGAGAACCGCAGGCCGACTGCCTGTTCTGCAAGATCGTCTCGGGGGACGTGCCGGCCACGGTCGTCCGCACGTCGGACACGACCGTCGCCTTCCGGGACATAAACCCGCAGGCCCCCACACACGTCCTGGTCATCCCCAAGGCGCACTACCCGGACGCCGGTGCCCTCGCCGCCGCCGAGCCGCTGATCGCCGCCGACGTGCTGCGCGAGGCCGCCGCCGTCGCGGCCGACGAGGGCAACGCGGACACCGGCTACCGGATCGTGTTCAACACCGGTTCCGGCGCGGGCCAGACCGTCTTCCACGCGCACGCCCACGTCCTCGGCGGACGCGGGCTCAACTGGCCTCCCGGGTAGCGGTCTTGTCCGTACGGGAACTGGTGGTCCTGGGCACCGCGAGCCAGGTGCCCACCCGCCACCGCAACCACAACGGGTATCTGCTCCGCTGGGACGGCGAGGGCCTCCTCTTCGACCCCGGCGAGGGCACCCAGCGGCAGATGCTGCGCGCGGGCGTCGCCGCGCACGACATCAACCGCATCTGTGTCACCCACTTCCACGGCGACCACTCGCTGGGGCTCGCCGGGGTCGTCCAGCGCATCAACCTCGACCGGGTGCCGCACGAGATCACCGCCCACTACCCGGCGAGCGGACAGCGCTTCTTCGAACGGCTGCGGTACGCCACGGCCTACCGCGAGACCGTCGCGCTGACCGAGGCGCCGGTGCGCGCCGACGGCCTCCTCGCGCGGACCCCCGCGTACAGCCTCCTCGCACACCGGCTCTCCCACCCCGTCGAGTCCTACGGCTACCGCCTCGTGGAGCCCGACGGGCGCCGGATGGACCCGGCGCGGCTGGCCGCGCACGGGATCGCGGGGCCCGACGTCGGGCGGCTCCAGCGCGAGGGCGCGCTGAACGGGGTCACGCTGGACGAGGTCAGCGAGGTGCGGGTGGGGCAGCGGTTCGCCTTCGTGATGGACACCCGGCTCTGCGACGGGGTGCACGCGCTGGCAGAGGGGTGCGATCTGCTGGTCATCGAGTCCACGTTCCTGGACGAGGACGAACGGCTGGCGACCGAACACGGCCATCTCACGGCGGGCCAGGCCGCGCGGGCGGCCCGGGACGCGGGCGTGGCCCATCTGGTGCTCACGCACTTCTCGCAGCGCTACTCCGACCCGGCCGCCTTCGAACGGCAGGCCCGCGCCGCCGGGTTCGACGGCGAACTGACGATCGCCGCCGATCTCGTACGGGTGCCGCTGCCCAAGCGCACCCGCTGACGGGGCGCGGCGGGCGCCGAAGATCCGTTCCCGTCCCGGCGGATCGGGCAGACTGTCGGGATCCGCACGCGATCGGGAGCCCGCCGTGATCACACCCAACGGAGACCCGCTGGACCACACCGCCCATGTCGACCCGCTGGAGGGACTGCGCGCGCCGGACGATCCGGAGTACGACGTCTACCTCACGGGCACGGTCTTCCTCGACATCGTCTTCACCGGTCTGGAGAGCGCCCCCGTGCGCGGGACCGAGTCCTGGGCGCGCGGCATGGGATCGAGTCCCGGCGGGATCGCCAACATGGCCACCGCGCTGGCCCGCCTCGGGCTGCGCACCTCGCTCTCCGCCGCCTTCGGCGACGACCACTACGGCGAGTACTGCTGGGACGCGCTCGCGCACGGCGAGGGCATCGACCTGTCGCGGTCGCGCACGGTGCCCGGCTGGCACTCGCCCGTCACCGTCTCCATGGCGTACGAGGGCGAGCGCACGATGGTCTCGCACGGCCACGAGGCGCCGCCGCCCGAGGGCGCCCTGCCGGAGTGCCCGCCCCGCGCCCGTGCCGCCGTCGCCGCGCTGACACCGGGGCGCCGCGACGAGTGGATCGCCCGGTCGGCGGGGCGCGGAACCCGGATCTTCGCCGATGTCGGATGGGACGAGACCGGCCGCTGGGACCTGGCCGGGCTGGCGGACCTGGAGCACTGCGAGGCGTTCCTGCCCAACGCCGAGGAGGCGATGCGCTACACCCGCTCCGACTGCCCCAGAACGGCCGCCAGGCGGCTCGCCGAGCGGGTGCCGGTCGCCGTGGTCACGCTGGGCGCGGAGGGCGCGTACGCGGTGGACGGCTCCACCGGGGAGACCGCCGAGGTCCCGGCGATCGCCGTGGAGGCCATGGACCCGACCGGCGCGGGCGATGTCTTCGTGGCCGGATTCGTCACCGGCACCCTCGCCGGCTGGCCGCTCGCGGACCGGCTGGCCTTCGCCGGGCTGACCGCCGCGCTCTCGGTGCAGGAGTTCGGCGGGTCGCTCTCCGCGCCCGGCTGGGCCGAGGTCGCCGCCTGGTGGAGCTATGTGCACGGCTGCTCCGACCAGGATCCGGCGGCCCTGCGCCGCTACGGCTTCCTGGCGGAGCTGCTGCCCGCGCCGCCCCGGCCGTGGCCGCTGCGCAGGGCCGTACCGACGATCGGATTCGGCCGCTCGGCGTGAGCGAGGGGCGCGCGCGGGGGCGCGGGCGGGGGCGCGGGCGGTCCGCGCGGCCGTGAAACCGGCGGGCGCTTCGCCCAGGGCGCAAGGAAAAGCACTGGGGCGCTGTCCGTGCGGGGTCGTACGCTGGTAGCCCAGAGGTTGTCGAGCAGCGAGAACCCTGCAACGGGAGGTATGCGCAGGCCACAGCGCCGGCCCATGACTCAGACACCCACAGTTCGGACCCCCGCGCAGGGGCAGGCCCACGCCAGGTTCACCGTGCCCGCCAAACACCCCATGGTGATGGTCCTCGGATCGGGCGACGCCCTGCTCCGCGTGGTCGAGAAGGCATTTCCGGACGTCGACATCCACGTCCGGGGCAACGAGATCAGCGCGGCGGGCGGCGCGGCGGATGTCGCGCTCGTGCAGCGCCTGTTCGACGAGATGATGCTGGTGCTCCGCACCGGTCAGCCGATGACGGAGGACGCGGTGGAACGTTCCATTGCCATGCTCAGGGCGAGCGAGAACGGCGGTGCGGACGGTCCCGAGACCCCCGCCGACGTGCTCACGCAGAACATCCTGTCCAGCCGGGGCCGCACGATCCGCCCCAAGACGCTCAACCAGAAGCGGTACGTCGACGCGATCGACAAGCACACGATCGTCTTCGGCATCGGCCCCGCCGGTACGGGAAAGACGTACCTCGCCATGGCGAAGGCGGTCCAGGCGCTCCAGTCCAAGCAGGTCAGCCGGATCATCCTGACCCGGCCCGCCGTCGAGGCGGGGGAGCGCCTCGGCTTCCTGCCCGGCACGCTCTACGAGAAGATCGACCCGTATCTGCGCCCGCTCTACGACGCGCTGCACGACATGCTCGACCCCGACTCGATCCCCCGGCTGATGGCCGCGGGCACGATCGAGGTCGCGCCGCTGGCCTACATGCGCGGCCGGACGCTGAACGACGCCTTCATCATCCTGGACGAAGCACAGAACACCAGCACGGAACAGATGAAGATGTTCCTGACGAGGCTCGGCTTCGACTCGAAGATCGTCATCACCGGTGACGTCACCCAGGTCGACCTGCCGGGCGGCACCAAGAGCGGGCTGCGCCAGGTCCAGGACATCCTGGACGGCGTGGAGGACGTGCACTTCTCCCGGCTCACGTCCCAGGATGTCGTACGGCACAAGCTCGTCGGCCGTATCGTCGACGCGTACGAGCGGTACGACAACGAAAACGGGAAGTAGAGCAGCAGCGCACCATGTCGATCGACGTCAACAACGAGTCAGGTACCGAGGTCGACGAGCAGGCGATCCTCGACATCGCCCGCTACGCGCTCACCAGGATGCGTATCCACCCCCTCTCCGAACTCTCGGTGATCGTGGTGGACGACGCGGCGATGGAGCAACTGCACCTCCAGTGGATGGATCTGCCGGGCCCCACCGATGTCATGTCCTTCCCGATGGACGAGCTGCGTCCGCCGGTCAAGGACGACGAGGAGCCCCCGCAGGGGCTCCTCGGTGACATCGTGCTCTGCCCGGAGGTGGCCAAGCGGCAGGGCGAGGAGGCCCCCACGCAGCACACCATGGACGAGGAGCTGCACCTGCTCACCGTGCACGGCGTGCTGCACCTGCTCGGCTACGACCACGAAGTGCCCGAGGAGAAGGCCGAGATGTTCGGCCTCCAGGCCGCGATCGTGGACGGCTGGCGGGCCGAACAGGGGCTGACCGGCCCCTCTCCCGCGCCGACCGTCTCATGACCGCCCAGCTGATCGCCGGCGCGGTCGCCCTGGTCGTCGTGGCCTGGCTGGCGGCCTCCGCCGAGGCGGGGATCGCCCGCGTCTCCAGCTTCCGGGCTGCCGAGGCGGTGCGCTCGGGACGCCGGGGCGCGGCGAAGCTCGCCCAGGTCGCCGCCGACCCGACGCGCTATCTGAACGTGGCGCTGCTGGTGCGGGTCGCCTGCGAGATGGCGGCCGGGGTGCTGGTCACCTACGTATGCCTGGAGGAGTTCCGGGAGACCTGGGCGGCGCTCCTGGTCGCCATCTGCGTGATGGTCCTCGTCTCCTATGTCGCGGTGGGCGTCTCGCCGCGCACCATCGGCCGCCAGCACCCGCTGAACACCGCCACGGCCTCCGCGTACGTCCTGCTGCCGCTGGCCCGCGTGATGGGGCCCGTACCGCAGCTGCTGATCCTCCTCGGCAACGCGCTGACCCCAGGGAAGGGCTTCCGCAAGGGACCGTTCGCCAGCGAGGCCGAACTGCGCGCGATGGTCGACCTCGCCGAGGCCGAGTCCCTCATCGAGGACGACGAACGCCGCATGGTGCACTCCGTCTTCGAGCTGGGCGACACGCTCGTACGCGAGGTCATGGTGCCGCGCACGGACCTGGTCGCCATCGAGCGCTCCAAGACGATCCGTCAGGCGCTCACGCTCGCGCTGCGCTCGGGCTTCTCGCGCATCCCGGTCACCGGGGAGAACGAGGACGACATCGTCGGCATCGTCTACCTCAAGGACCTCGCGCGCAAAACCCATATCAACCGCGACTCCGAGGCCGATCTCGTCTCCACGGCGATGCGCCCGGCCGCCTTCGTGCCCGACACGAAGAACGCGGGCGACCTGCTGCGCGAGATGCAGCAGGAGCGCAGCCATGTCGCGGTCGTCATCGACGAGTACGGCGGCACGGCGGGCATCGTCACGATCGAGGACATCCTGGAGGAGATCGTCGGCGAGATCACCGACGAGTACGACCGCGAGCTGCCTCCCGTGGAGGAGCTGGGCGACGGCTCCTACCGGGTCACGGCCCGGCTGGACATCGGCGACCTCGGGGAGCTGTTCGGACTCGACGAGTACGACGACGAGGACGTCGAGACCGTCGGCGGGCTGCTGGCGAAGGCGCTCGGCCGGGTCCCGATCGCCGGGGCCAGCGCCGAGGTCGGCCTCCCCGACGGCCGTACGCTCCGGCTGACCGCCGAATCCCCGGCCGGCCGCCGCAACAAGATCGTCACGGTCCTGGCGGAGCCGGTCCGCAAGGAGGCGGCGGCCTCATGACGGGCGGTGCGCTGACGGCGACGGCACTGCGCGCGTACTGCCTCGGGCTCAACGGGACCTCCGAGGAGGTCCCGTTCCCACGCAACCCGGGACTCACGGTCTTCAAGGTCGGCGGCAAGATCTTCGCCTTCTGCGCCCTGGAGGAACGGCCGCTGACGATCTCCCTCAAGTGCGACCCCGACGACGCCATCAGACTGCGGGAGACCCACCCGGCGATCGTCCCCGGCTGGCACCTCAACAAGCGCCACTGGAACACGGTGACGGTCGGCGGGGTGCCCGCCCGGATGGCGCGCGAGCTGATCGAGGACTCCTACGACCTGGTGGTGGCGGGCCTGCCGAAGGCCCAGCGGCTCCGGCTGGACCGGCCCTGACGGAGCCCCGGCCCGGCCACTGTCAGCCCGTACGCCGCCGGCCGCGCAGCCCCAGCGCCACCAGCACCGCCGCCACCAGCACGATCGCCGCGTCGATCGCCACCACCAGCCGCACCCCGTCGTCGAGCACCTCGTGCGTGGCCGCCACCACCCCCAGCAGCGGAATGCCGATGGTCATCCCGACCTGCTGCGTCGTGGTCACCAGCCCCGTCGCGAGCCCCTGCTCACCGTTGGGGATGCCCGAGGTCGCCGTCAGGCCGTAGGAGACGAGCGCGATCAGATGGCACATGCTCGCCAGCGAGACCGCGACGGTCGCCAGCACCACCCCGCTCAGCGCGCCCGGTCCGCTCCCCGGGCCGCCGCCGCGAGGGGCCCCACGCCCCGCCCCACGCCCCGCCCCACGCGCCTGCCTATGCTCGGGGCATGACTCAGAGCACCGGCGACGCCACCGGCCTCGACCCCGAGGACCGCAAGATCATCACCCTCGCCCGCAGCGCCCGCGCCCGCAACGGCGTACCGGAGGGCGCGGCCGTACGGGACGAGACCGGGCGTACGTATGTCGCGGGCACCGTGGAGCTGGCCTCCCTCAAGCTCAGCGCGCTGCGCACCGCCGTCGCCATGGCCGTGGCCAGCGGCGCCACCTCCCTGGAGGCGGCCGCCGTCGTCACCGCCGAGTCCGGTGCGTCGGACGAGGACCGCGCCGCCGTTCGCGACCTCGGCGGCCCCGGCACACCGGTGCTGGTGGCGGGCCCGGACGGCACCCTGACGGCCACGGTCACGGCCGGCTGAGGCCGGGCGGTCCTGCGGGCCTCGGGGCGGCCACGCGGCGGCCCGGGGCGCCGGCTGGTAGGCGGCGGGTAAACGATCGGGGAGAATGGGCGCCATGAGCGCTCGTACCTCCTCTTCCGAGACTTCTCCCGAGACGGCCGAAGCCCCCCACCGGGCCGGCTTCGCCTGCTTCGTCGGTCGCCCGAACGCGGGCAAGTCCACCCTCACGAACGCTCTGGTCGGCCAGAAGGTGGCCATCACCTCGAACCGGCCGCAGACCACGCGGCACACCGTCCGGGGCATCGTGCACCGGCCCGAGGCGCAGCTGATCCTGGTCGACACCCCGGGCCTCCACAAGCCGCGCACCCTGCTCGGCGAGCGGCTGAACGATGTCGTGCGGACGACCTGGGCCGAGGTGGACGTGATCGGCTTCTGCCTGCCCGCGAACGAGAAGCTCGGCCCCGGCGACCGGTTCATCGTCAAGGAACTGGCCGCGATCAAGAAGACGCCGAAGATCGCCGTCGTCACCAAGACGGACCTCGTCGACTCCAAGACCCTGGCCGAGCAGCTCATCGCGATCGACCAGATCGGCAAGGAACTCGGCATGGAGTGGGCCGAGATCGTCCCCGTCTCCGCCGTCGGGGACCAGCAGGTCGGCCTCCTCGCCGACCTGCTGGTGCCGCTGCTCCCGCAGAGCCCGCCGCTCTACCCGGAGGGCGACCTGACGGACGAGCCGGAGCAGGTCATGGTGGCCGAGCTGATCCGTGAGGCCGCGCTGGAAGGCGTACGGGACGAGCTGCCGCACTCGATCGCGGTCGTGGTCGAGGAGATGCTCCCGCGCGAGGACCGCCCGGCGGACCGGCCGTTGCTCGACATCCACGCGAACGTGTACATCGAGCGGCCCAGCCAGAAGGGCATCATCATCGGCCCCAAGGGCAAGCGCCTCAAGGAGGTCGGGACGAAGTCCCGCAAGCACATCGAGGCGCTCCTGGGCACGCCGGTCTTCCTCGACCTGCACGTCAAGGTCGCCAAGGACTGGCAGCGCGACCCTAAGCAGCTGCGCAAGCTGGGATTCTGAGCGGACTGCGGACTGCGGACTGCGGACTGCGGACTCGCGGCGGCCGAAGGCCCGGGGCAACCTCTCTCCGGGCCCTAGGGTCTTTCGTTTGGATCAGGCCGGATGAGGGAGCGGGGTCTGGTGCCGTGGATCGCGAGGCGGAGGAGGGAGCCCACGCGGAGCGTAGGCGACCGACGACAACGCGGCGAGGCGCGGTGCCAGGGCTCGCGAGCCCGGCATGATCCAAACGAGAGGCCCTAAGCGCCTTCCTTGAGCACCCGGGAGATCAGCGCGCGCTGCGCGTCGGTCAGCCGGGGGTCCGCGCAGTGGAACGTGTGCTCGTCGATCGTGATCCGGTAGCTGAAGCCGTCCGGCACACCCGGTGGCGGGGCGTCCTGGCTGTCGGCCCGCGCACGCTCGGCCAGCTCGCGCCAGACCTCGGCATCGGGCAGATCCGACGTGTCGACCTCCGACCTGCGCTCGATGCCCGCGAAGCCGCCTGTGCGCCGTACTTGGATACGCATAGTCCTGTTCTAGTACGTGAAGGGCGGCGACGGTAGCCGCCGCCCGTGCCACGCGCCGTGCCGTCGGCCGTCCGCGCTACGCCGTGGCCACGCCGACCTGCGACCACGCCTTGGTCACGGCCTCCAGCTCCGCCGCGTCTCCGAAGCGCGCCCGCGCCGCCGCGACGGTCAGCCGGGCGAAGTCGGCGAAGTCCGCGTCGACCTCCAGTTCGCCGCCGGTCAGCACGTCGAACCAGATCTGGCCCGCCCGCTCCCACGCCTTGCCGCCCAGCTGGGTGGCGAACAGGTAGAACGCGTGGTTCGGGATGCCGGAGTTGATGTGGACCCCGCCGTTGTCGCGGCTCGTCCGTACGTAGCCCTCCATGGTGGCGGGCTGCGGGTCCTTGCCGAGGGCCGGGTCGTCGTACGCCGTGCCCGGGGCCTTCATGGAGCGCAGCGCGACGCCGCTGACGCCCGGGGCGAGCAGGCCCTCGCCGATCAGCCAGTCGGCCCGGTCGGCGGTCTGGTCCAGGGTGAACTGCTTGACCAGCACGCCGAAGACGTCCGACACCGACTCGTTCAGCGCGCCGGACTGGCCGTAGTAGGCGAGATTGGCGGTGTACTGGGTGAGGCCGTGGGTCAGCTCGTGGCCGATCACGTCGACCGGGATGGTGAAGTCGAGGAAGACCTCGCCGTCACCGTCGCCGAAGACCATCTGGTCGCCGTCCCAGAAGGCGTTGTTGTACTCCCGGTCGTAGTGGACGCTGGCGGTCAGCGGCAGCCCCGCGCCGTCCAGCGAGTCGCGTCCGTACGCGCTCAGCAGCAGCTCGAAGGTGGCGCCGAGCCCCGCGTACGCGCGGTTGACCGTGGCGTCCTGGGTGGGCGGGTCACCCTCGCCGCGGACCTTCTCGCCCGGCAGCGCGGTGCCGTGCTCGCAGTCGTGGATCGTACGGCGGGGCTTCCCGGTGGCGGACGTGTCCTGTCCGGCGGGCTCGGTGAGCACGCGCGGGCCGACGGCCGTGGTCAGCCGACGCCGCGTGCGCTGCGCGGAGTCCGCCTCCAGGGTGCGGCGGGCGGGCCCGGAGATCGCGGGATCCTCGGCCTGCGCGAGTCTGTCGAGGACGTGCGGCGGCACGATGGCGCAGAAGACGGCAGCGGTGCCGGAAGTGGATGCGGAAGCGGATGCGGGAGCGGTGGCGGGAGCGATGGCGTCCATGAAGCCAATGTGGCACTCCGTGGGAATCCTGTCACCGATTGCGACCGAGGTTGCTGAAATAGAGTGATCCGTCACCCCGCGGCGGTTAAATCCTGACTCTCTGTATAGAGGGGCCCTCCGGCCCCCGCCGGGCCGGTCCCGCATGCTGATACGGAGCCGCGCGGACCGGACGCCTCGGTTACGCTACTGAACATCATGCGTTTCGGGCTGCTTCTCCTTAGCTGCCGCGGCGAGGGCCTGTAGTCGTAGGCCGACCCCCTCCCCGCGGAGTTTGGCGTTGCGGTGATCACGCCCCGTCGGCCGTTCCAGCGGACACACGAGGAGCCCCACGCAATGTCTGATTCTTCCGTCGGTCGCCCCACGCCCCTCACCAACGCGACCCACACCCAGCGGTCCTCCGGGATGCCGATCCACAAGTACGGCCCCTACGAGGCCGTCGCCATCCCCGACCGCACCTGGCCCGGCAACCGGATCACCGCCGCCCCCCGCTGGCTCTCCACCGACCTGCGCGACGGCAACCAGGCGCTGATCGACCCGATGTCGCCCGCCCGCAAGCGCGAGATGTTCGACCTGCTGGTACGCATGGGCTACAAGGAGATCGAGGTCGGCTTCCCGGCCTCCGGCGAGACCGACTTCGCCTTCGTACGGTCGATCATCGAAGAGGGCGCGATCCCCGAGGACGTGACGATCTCCGTCCTCACCCAGGCCCGCGAGGAGCTGATCGAGCGCACCGTCGAGGCGCTGCGCGGCGCCCACCGCGCCACCGTGCACCTCTACAACGCCACCGCCCCCACCTTCCGCCGGGTCGTCTTCCGCGGCACGCGCGAGCAGGTCAAGCAGATCGCGGTGGACGGCACCCGGCTGGTGACGGAGTACGCCGAGAAGATCCTCGGGCCGGAGACGGCCTTCGGCTACCAGTACAGCCCGGAGATCTTCACCGACACCGAGCTGGACTTCGCCCTGGAGGTCTGCGAGGCCGTCATGGACGTCTGGCAGCCCGAGGCCGGCCGCGAGATCATCCTCAACCTGCCCGCCACGGTGGAGCGTTCCACGCCGTCCACGCACGCCGACCGCTTCGAGTGGATGTCGCGCAACCTCTCCCGCCGCGAGCACGTCTGCCTGTCCGTGCACCCGCACAACGACCGGGGCACGGCCGTGGCCGCCGCCGAGCTGGCGCTGATGGCCGGGGCCGACCGTGTCGAGGGCTGTCTGTTCGGCCAGGGCGAGCGCACCGGCAACGTCGACCTGGTGACCCTGGGCATGAACCTCTTCTCGCAGGGCGTCGACCCGCAGATCGACTTCTCGCAGATCGACGAGATCCGTCGTACCAGCGAGTACTGCAACCAGATGGAGATCCACCCGCGCCACCCCTACGCGGGCGATCTGGTCTACACGTCCTTCTCCGGCTCCCACCAGGACGCCATCAAGAAGGGCTTCGACGCGCTGGAGGCCGACGCGGCGGCACAGGGCAAGTCCGTCGACGAGATCACCTGGGCCGTGCCGTACCTGCCGATCGACCCGAAGGACGTGGGCCGCTCCTACGAGGCGGTCATCCGGGTCAACTCGCAGTCCGGCAAGGGCGGCATCGCGTACGTTCTGAAGAACGACCACAAGCTGGACCTGCCGCGCCGGATGCAGATCGAGTTCTCCCGCATCATTCAGGCCAAGACCGACGCCGAGGGCGGCGAGGTCACGCCCGGCCAGATCTGGTCGGTCTTCCAGGACGAGTACCTGCCGAACCCGGAGAACGCCTGGGGCCGTGTGCAGCTGCGCTCCGGCCAGTCCACGACCGACACGGACGGCCAGGACACGCTGACCGTACAGGCCGTGGTGGACGGCGAGGAGACGACGCTGAGCGGCACCGGCAACGGTCCGATCTCGGCGTTCTTCGCGGCGCTGGCCGAGGTCGGCGTGGACGCCAGGCTCCTGGACTACCAGGAGCACACGATGAGCGAGGGCGCGAGCGCCCAGGCCGCCTCGTACATCGAGTGCGCGATCGACGGAAAGATCCTCTGGGGGATCGGAATCGACGCGAACACCACGCGCGCCTCGCTCAAGGCGGTCATCTCCGCGGTGAACCGCGCAACGCGCTGACCTGAGTCTTTACCTCCGACCGCGCGAACCCCGTCCGCCACTGTGGTGGGCGGGGTTCGGCCATGTCGTGGCGATCTCACGTCGCGGTGCTGACGGCGCGCCGAAGATGTGGCTAACATCACGTCAACGCGGCGGCTCTGCATCCGGATTCCCCGAAAGGGCGCAGAGGCGAAGTGGAGTGCAACGCAACGAAGCGTTGCCGAAGCGTTACGGAGGTGCGCGACGTGCTGCCAACTCAACGATCAAGCGGCCGGAAAATGCGCGTCTGCGGCATCCGTACGTCGTGGAACACCGTCGGCGACGGTGAGTTCTTCTGCCCCGACTGCGGCGGCGACCGCAATTACCGCCGCCGTACGGGCCGTCGCCGCTTCACCGTGCTCGGCATCCCGCTGTTCCCGCGCGGCGTCGCGGGCCCCGTGATCGAATGCGCGGCCTGTCACGCCCACTTCGGCACGGACATCCTGGACCACCCCACCACGATCCGCTTCTCCGCGATGCTGCGCGACGCCGTCCACACGGTCGCCCTCGCGGTCCTCGCGGCGGGCGGCACCTCGTCCCGTACGGTCCGGGAGACCGCCGTCCTGACCGTGCGCGCCGCCGGCTTCGAGGACTGCACGGAGGACCGGCTGACGGACCTGGTCGAGGCGCTCGCGGCGGACACCGGCCGGTTCATCGTCGAGCCGGGCCCGTGCGGCGCCGCGCTCGCGATCGAGCTGCACGAAGCGCTGGAGCCCCTCGCCCCCCACCTGGCCCCGGCCGGCCGGGAGGCCATCCTCCTGCAGGGCGCGCGCATCGCCCTGGCCGACGGCGCCTACAGCCCGCCGGAGCGCGAGGTCCTGTCCACGGTCGGCGGCGCGCTCCAACTGCGGGCGGTCGACACGGAGAGGCTGCTGGCGGCGGCGGGCACGCTGTCCTGAGCTGCGGCGGGTGCGTGGCGGGGCCGGGAGCTGGGGTGCGCGGTGAGGGTCCGGCCCCGGCGCGTACGCCGGTACGTTCCCCGGTCACGCACGTCACCTTGAGCGGCCGTTCCCTCACCCGTCGGCCGGGGGCCGTCCCGCCGGACGCACCGGGGGCCGTCGCGTCGTACGCGTGCGGGAGAATGAGGCCCATGAGTCTGTTCCGGGACGACGGTGTCGTGCTGCGCACGCAGAAGCTCGGTGAGGCCGACCGCATCATCACGCTTCTGACCCGCGGCCATGGCCGGGTGCGCGCCGTCGCGCGGGGGGTACGGCGGACGAAGTCCAAGTTCGGGGCCAGGCTGGAGCCGTTCTCCCATGTCGACGTGCAGTTCTTCGCGCGGGGCAGCGAGCTGATCGGGCGGGGGCTGCCGCTGTGCACCCAGGGCGAGACCATCGCTCCGTACGGTGGCGGCATCGTGGCCGACTACGCCCGCTACACGGCGGGCACCGCCATGCTGGAGACGGCGGAACGGTTCACCGACCACGAGGGCGAGCCGGCCGTGCAGCAGTATCTGCTGCTCGTCGGCGGACTGCGCACCCTGGCGCGCGGCGAGCACGCGCCGCATCTGATCCTGGACGCCTTCCTGCTGCGCTCGCTGGCCGTCAACGGGTACGCGCCCAGCTTCGACGACTGCGCGAAGTGTGGGCTCCAGGGCCCCAACCGGTTCTTCTCGGTGGGGGCGGGCGGGGTCGTGTGCGGGGACTGCCGGGTGCCCGGCAGCGTCGTACCCTCTGCTGAGGCCGTCGGACTGCTCAGCGCGCTGTTGACGGGGGACTGGCAGACGGCCGACGCGTGCGAGGCGCGGCATGTCAGGGAGGGCAGCGGGCTGGTGTCCGCCTATCTGCACTGGCATCTGGAGCGCGGCCTGCGCTCACTCAGATACGTAGAGAAGAACTAGTACGTAGAGAAGATCTAGGAGACGAGAAGCGCATGGCACGACGCGGAATCCTCGGGCGCTCCCGCCGCGAGTACAAGACGCCGGAACCGCATCCCTCCGGCGCTGTTCCGCCGAAGATCCAGAGCGAGCTGGTGCCCAAGCACGTGGCCGTCGTCATGGACGGCAACGGGCGCTGGGCCAAGGAGCGCGGGCTGCCGCGCACCGAAGGGCACAAGGTGGGTGAGGGCGTCGTCCTCGACGTGCTCAAGGGCTGCCTGGAGATGGGCGTCAAGAACCTGTCCCTGTACGCGTTCTCCACCGAGAACTGGAAGCGGACGCCCGACGAGGTGCGCTTCCTCATGAACTTCAACCGCGATGTCATCCGCCGCCGCCGCGACGAGATGGACGAGCTGGGGATCCGGATCCGCTGGGTCGGCCGGATGCCCAAGATGTGGAAGTCGGTCGTCCAGGAACTTCAGGTCGCGCAGGAGCAGACCAAGGACAACGACGCCATGACGCTCTACTTCTGCGTCAACTACGGTGGCCGCGCCGAGATCGCGGACGCGGCGCGGGCGCTCGCGGCCGATGTCGCGGCCGGGAAGCTCGACCCGGCGAAGGTCAACGAGAAGACGTTCGCCAAGTACCTGTACTACCCGGACATGCCGGACGTGGATGTCTTCCTGCGGCCCAGCGGTGAGCAGCGGACATCCAACTACCTGATCTGGCAGAGCAGTTACGCGGAGATGGTCTTCCAGGACGTGCTGTGGCCCGACTTCGACCGGCGCGATCTGTGGCGGGCGTGCCTGGAGTTCGCCTCCCGGGACCGGCGGTTCGGCGGTGCGCTGCCCAACCAGGATTCCCTGGTGGACATCCAGGAGCAGGACGAGGCGCCCGTCGAGCAGCGGCAGAGCTGACCGACCGGCGCCGTCCGCGGTCGGTGGGCCTCGGCCCGCCGACCCGCGAACGGTGGTGGCACAGCCTGGCCCTGGAGCCGGGCCGGAGGGCCGGGGGAGGGGCAAGGGGGGCCGCCGACGGCCGCACGGACAGCGAAAAGGGGCCCCCGGCGTTCGCACCGCCTGGGGACCGCTCTGCCGGGCGGTGGCACAGCCACCGCCCGGAGGGTCAGTTCTTCCGCGCGGATTTCTTCGCGTTCTCGGCGCACTCCGCGCACTCCGCACACGTGCCGAAGATCTCCACCGTGTGGGCCACCGCCACATAGCCGTGCTGCGCGGCGATCGTCTCGGCCCACTGTTCCACCGCGGGGCCTTCGACCTCGACGGCCTTGCCGCAGACCCGGCAGACCAGATGGTGATGGTGGTCGCCGGTCGAGCAGCGCCGGTAGACCGACTCGCCGTCGTTCGTGCGCAGTACGTCGACCTCGCCCGCGTCGGCGAGGGACTGGAGGGTGCGGTAGACCGTGGTCAGACCGACCGAGTCGCCGCGGTGCTTGAGCATGTCGTGAAGCTCCTGCGCACTGCGGAACTCGTCCACCTCGTCGAGCGCCGCCGCCACCGCGGCACGCTGACGGGTCGATCGGCCGCGGACGGGGGCCGTGCTCGATCCACTGCTGGGCGCAGTCGTCACAGGTGCCTCCTTGCCTCTGCCCGTCGTCATCCGTCGGGCGTTACCCGCTTACGTCGGGCCATTGTGCCAGCTCGCGCTCAGACCGTTACCTCGTCCGTGGGGCGCCGCGCGGACGGTACGTCCACGTCCGGCGCGTCGTCGGCGGCGCGCAGCGCGCGGGCGCGTCGCGCGGCCAGTGGCGAGGCGACCGCCGTCAGCAGCACGAAGACGCCGATGGCGATGAGCACGATCGTCGCGCCGGGGGGCACGTCCTGGTAGTACGAGGTGACGGTGCCGGCCAGCGTCACGGCCGTACCGATCACGACGGCGAGGACGAAGGTCACCACGAAGGACCGGGTGACCTGCTGCGCGGCCGCCACCGGCACCACCATCAGCGCGCTGACCAGCAGCAGCCCCACCACTCGCATGGCGACGGTCACGGTCACCGCGGCCGTCACGGCGATCAGCAGGTTGAGGGTGCGCACCGGCAGCCCGGTGACCCGGGCGAACTCCTCGTCCTGGCTGACCGCGAAGAGCTGCCTGCGCAGCCCCACCGTCACCAGCACCACGAAGGCGGCGAGCAGCGAGATCGCGGTCACGTCGGCGGGCGAGACCGTCGACAGGGAGCCGAAGAGGTAGGTGCTGAGGTTGGCGTTGGAGCCGTTCGGCGCGAGGTTGATCAGCAGTACGCCGCCCGCCATGCCGCCGTAGAAGAGCATCGCGAGCGCGATGTCGCCGCGGGTGCGGCCGTACGCCCTGATCAGCTCCATCGTGACGGCGCCCGCCACCGAGACCAGCGTGGCCACCCACACGGGGCTCCAGGAGAGCAGGAAGCCCAGCCCGACCCCGGTCATCGCGACATGGCCGATGCCGTCGCCCATCAGCGCCTGGCGGCGCTGGACGAGGTAGATGCCGACGGCGGGGGCGGTGATGCCGACCAGTACGGCCGCTATCAGTGCCCGCTGCATGAACGGGGTCTGCAGTATTTCCATGGGTCAGCTCAGCAGTCCGGTGCGGAGCGGCTCGCCGGCCGCGTGGGGGTGACAG
This sequence comes from Streptomyces corynorhini, assembly GCF_003346515.1. Classification (GTDB taxonomy): domain Bacteria; phylum Actinomycetota; class Actinomycetes; order Streptomycetales; family Streptomycetaceae; genus Streptomyces; species Streptomyces corynorhini. The sequence continues at coordinate 12,247 of NZ_QQNA01000079.1, read as the reverse complement.
CTCGAATCGGTCAGAGGCTCGGGGGCGTGGCCGGGCAGGGCGTGCTGGCCGACGGCCCTGGGCGGCGGACCGTCGTGGGTCACACAGCCGTCGCGCAGCACCACCGCCCGGTCGATGAGCGGCTCCAGCGGGCCCAGCTCGTGCAGGACCAGCAGGACGGTCGTCCCGGCCGCCACCTGCTCGCGCAGGGTCGCCGCGAGGATCTCCTGGCTGGCCAGGTCGACGCCCGCCATCGGCTCGTCCATGATCAGCAGTTCGGGTTCTGCGGCGAGCGCGCGGGCTATCAGCACGCGCTGGTGCTGGCCGCCCGACAGGGCGCCCACGGAGTCCTTGGCGCGGTCGGCCAGCCCCACCAGCTCGATGGCCCGCTGGACGGCCGCCCGGTCGGCCTTGGAGGGCCATCCCAGCCGGGTACGGGAGAGCCGCCCCGAGGAGACGACCTCGCGGACGGTCGCGGGTACCCCGCTGGCCGCCGTGGTGCGCTGCGGTACGTAGCCGACGCGGGACCAGTCGCGAAAGCGCCGCAGCTCCGCGCCGAACAGCGAGATCTCGCCGCTCGCCAGGGCCACCTGCCCGATCACCGAGCGCACGGCCGTGGACTTGCCCGAGCCGTTGGCGCCGAGCAGCGCGACGACCTCACCGGGGTGCACGGTGAGGTCGATGCCGCGCAGCACGGGCCGCCCGCCGAGCGTGGCGGTGGCGCCGCGCAGCGCGATCACCGGCGCGGGCAGCGGCCGGGGCTCCCTGGCCCGTACCGGCCGAGGGGCGTGGCCGCGCTCCGCCGCCTCCTGGGCGTGTTCGCTCTTCACCGTCACCATGCCGGGCGCCTCCGATGCCGCTGTCCGTTTCACTTCGCGCCGAGCGCCTTCCGCAGTGCTTCGAGGTTCGACCGCATGACCTCGATGTAGTCGGCGCCCTTCGAGGCGTCCGTGATGCCCTCCAGCGGGTCCAGGACGTCGGTCTTCAGCCCCGAGTCGCCGGCGAGGGTCTTGGCGGTCCTGTCGCTGGCGAGCGTCTCGAAGAATACGGTGCTCACCTTGTCGCGCTTCGCGATGGTCTCCAGTTCCTTGACCCGGGCGGGGCTCGGCTCGGCCTCGGGGTCGATGCCGGCGATGGCCTCCTGCTCCAGGCCGTAGCGCTCGGCGAGGTAGCCGAAGGCGGCGTGGGTGGTGATGAAGGTCCTGGTGGAGGTGTCGGCGAGACCATCCTTGAAGGCGGTGTTCAGGCCGTCGAGCTTGCCGACCAGGGCCGTGGTGTTCTTCTGGTAGTCGGCGGCGTGGTCCGGGTCGGCCTTCTCCAGCGCGGCGCCGACGCCCTTGGCGACCTCGGCGAACTTCACCGGGTCGAGCCAGATGTGCGGGTCGTTGCCGTCGGCGGAGGCTTCCTCGTCCTCGGCCGCGTGGGTCTCCTCGTCGGCGTGGTCGTCGGCGTGCTCGCCGTCCTCGCCGTGGCCGTGGTCGTGACCGGCCTCGGTGCCGTGCTGCTCCATCGTGGTCAGGGTGGTCGCGTCGACGGTGTTGCGCACGCCGGACTGGGCGATGGCCTTGTCCACGGCGGGCTGTATGCCCTTGAGGTAGACGATCACGTCGGCCTCGCCGAGCTGGGCGGCCTGCCGGGGCTTCAGCTCCAGGTCGTGCGGCTCGACACCCGGCTTGGTGAGGGTGGTGACGGAGACGTGGTCGCCGCCTATCTCCTGGGCCAGGAACTGCATGGGGTAGAACGACGCGGTCACCGCGAGCTTGCCCCCGCTCTTCGTGGCGGCGTCGGAGGAGGAGCAGGCGGACAGGGCCACCAGGCCGAGCGTGACAGCTCCGGCGAGGGTGGCGGTGGGTATCAGGCGTCGTACGTTCATGACAGTCATTTTCAACAAAAGTGGAAACGATTGTCAACAACGGGTCGGAAATGGCTTGGGAAGTGGGCGGGATGTCCGATACCCAGCACCGATTTGATCGAAGGGGTGCGCCCGCCGCTAATCTGAGTCATTCGCCGTTCGTCGTCGTCGTAATGAAGAGAGCACCGTGGCCGCCGACAAGATCGACAGCATCGTCAACCTGAGCAAGCGCCGTGGCTTCGTCTACCCGTGCAGTGAGATCTACGGTGGCCAGCGCGCCGCCTGGGACTACGGGCCGCTCGGAGTCGAGCTGAAGGAGAACCTCAAGCGTCAGTGGTGGCGTTACATGGTCACCTCGCGCGAGGACGTTGTCGGTATCGACTCGTCGGTGATCCTTGCCACCGAGGTCTGGGAAGCGTCGGGCCACGTCGCGACCTTCACCGACCCGCTCACCGAGTGCACCTCCTGTCACAAGCGTTTCCGCGCCGACCACCTGGAAGAGGCGTACGAGGCCAAGCACGGCAAGGCCCCCGAGAACGGCCTGACCGACCTCAACTGCCCCAACTGCGGCAACAAGGGCACCTTCACCGAGCCCAAGCAGTTCTCCGGGCTGCTCTCCACCCACCTCGGTCCGACGCAGGACTCCGGGTCCGTCGCGTACCTGCGGCCCGAGACGGCCCAGGGCATCTTCACCAACTTCGCCCAGGTGCAGCAGACTTCCCGGAAGAAGCCGCCCTTCGGCATCGCGCAGATGGGCAAGTCCTTCCGGAACGAGATCACTCCGGGCAACTTCATCTTCCGCACGCGCGAGTTCGAGCAGATGGAGATGGAGTTCTTCGTCAAGCCGGGCGAGGACGAGCAGTGGCAGGAATACTGGATGGAGCAGCGCTGGAACTGGTACCGCGACCTGGGTCTCCGTGAGGAGAACATGCGCTGGTACGACCACCCGGCCGAGAAGCTCTCGCACTACTCCAAGCGCACCGCCGACATCGAGTACCGCTTCCAGTTCGGCGGCAGCGAGTGGGGCGAGCTGGAGGGCGTCGCCAACCGTACGGACTACGACCTCTCGGCCCACTCCAAGGCGTCCGGCCACGACCTGTCGTACTTCGACCAGGAGGCCGGTGAGCGCTGGACCCCGTACGTCATCGAGCCCGCCGCCGGTGTCGGCCGCGCGATGCTCGCCTTCCTCCTCGACGCCTACAACGAGGACGAGGCCCCCAACGCCAAGGGCGTGATGGAGAAGCGTGTCGTGATGCGCCTCGACCCGCGCCTCGCGCCGGTCAAGGTGGCCGTCCTGCCGCTCTCCCGCAACCCGCAGCTCTCGCCGAAGGCGAAGGGCCTCGCGACGGACCTGCGGCGCAACTGGAACATCGAGTTCGACGACGCGGGCGCCATCGGCCGCCGCTACCGCCGCCAGGACGAGATCGGCACGCCGTTCTGCGTCACGGTCGACTTCGACACCCTGGACGACAACGCGGTGACCGTGCGTGAGCGCGACACGATGAAGCAGGAGCGCGTCTCGCTCGACCAGATCCAGAGCTACCTGGGCGGCCGGCTCATCGGCTGCTGAACCGGACGCGACAGACGGGAAGGCCCCCGGCTCCCTCACGGTGGGGAACCGGGGGCCTTCCCGCGCGCCGGGGCCGCGCTGGGGCCGCGCCGGGGCCCTGCGGGAGCCTCGCGGCTCCCGCAACTCCCTCGGCGGATCGGGTCTGTTGACGCTGCCCGTGCGGCACACTGGGCCCCGGCCTACGAGGGGAACACGGATCATGCCGTCCACGACCACCAGCAAGGTCACCCGATGGGACCAGCACGGACGCGAACACGTCGTACGCGTCCAGAAGGCCGGTGTGCAGCGGTCGTTGGTCTGCGACACCTGCGGCTGGCGCAAGAACGCCCAGTTCCTGCCCTGGCTCAAGGCCGAGGAACACCTCACCGACGCACACCAGGCGACGGTGGATCCCACGACCGACCGGCCCTGAGCGGGCCAGGGGCCGACGGGCCGACGGGCCGACGGGCTGCGGGTTGCGGGCCGGGCCCGGTCAGGCGCGCAACCCGCGCAGCAGCAGAGCGGCCACGGCGTCGAACTCCGCGTCGATCGTGGACTTCCGCCACTCCGGTGCGTACGCCGGGTCGTGGAAGCGGGCCGTCGCGGCGAACACCGCCCCGGCGGCCTCCCTCGGGTCCGGCGCCGCGAACTCGCCCTCCCGTACGCCCTCTTCGATGATCCGGGTGAGCTGCCGGGTCAGCTCCGTCAGATGGGCGTCGACCACGTCGCTGCTCTCCTGGGAGAGCGCGCAGAACGTGGCGAACAGCTCCGGATCGTCCCCCGCCTTGAGCCGCTTGGCGTCGAACAGCGTCAGCAGCCACGCCCGCAGCTTCGCCGCGCCCGGCTCCCGCCCGCTGTCGCTGATGACCCGGGCGAGGGCCGCCTCCGTGGGGCTCAGCCACCGCTTGGTCACCGCCTCGCGCAGGGCGGCCTTCGTACGGAAGTGCCGGTAGACACTGCCGTGGCTGACACCGAGCACCCGTGCCACGTCGACGACCGTCGCCTTCGCGGGGCCGTAGCGCCGCAGCACCTCCTCCGTGGCTTCGAGGATGCGCTCGGCGGTCAGGGGCTCGGTGCTCACGGGGCCAGCCCTTTCATGGTCGTACGGCGCCGGAGGCGGTGGTGGCGTCGGTGGGACGGGTGATGACAGCTGACGGTACCCGTCAGGCGGCCCCGTACGCGCCGGTCGTCACGCCCCGCCGCGGGCCCGTCACCGCTCGCTGTCCAGCATCGCCATCTGGGCGCTCGGGTAGCGGTCCCCCGCGGCGGCGTCGGCCGGGACGGCGCGCTCGATGGCGGCGAGGTCCCCGTCGTCCAGCGTGACGTCCAGGGCGCCGAGGGCCTCGGTCAGCCGCTCACGGCTGCGGGCGCCTATGAGCGGCACGATGTCCTCGCCCCGGGACAGCACCCAGGCGATGGCGATCTGCGCGACCGTCACCCCCTTCTGCTCGGCGACCTTGCGCAGCGATTCGACCAGCGTGAGGTTGTGCTGGAGGTTCTCCCCCTGGAAGCGCGGGCTCACCGACCGGAAGTCGTCGGCGGCCAGCCGCTGGTCGCCGGTGAAGTGCCCGCCGATGAGTCCGCGCGACAGCACCCCGTACGCGGTGACGCCGATGCCCAGCTCCCGGAGCGTCGGCAGGATGTCGGCCTCGATCCCGCGTGAGATCAGGGCGTACTCCATCTGGAGGTCGCAGATCGGGGCCGTGGCGGCGGCTCGGCGGATGGTCTCCGCGCCGACCTCCGAGAGCCCGATGTGCCGCACGTACCCGGCCTGGACCAGCTCCGCGACGGCGCCGACCGTCTCTTCGATCGGCACGTCCGGGTCGAGCCGCGCGGGCCGGTAGATGTCGATGTAGTCCGTGCCCAGCCGCTGGAGGGAGTACGCGGCGAAGTTCTTCACGGCGGCGGGGCGTCCGTCGGGCCCGCCCCAGCCGTTGTCCGGATCGCGCAGGGCGCCGAACTTGACGCTGATGACGGCCCGTTCGCGGGCCGCGGGGCCGGCCGTGCGCAGGGCCTCGTTGATCAGCAGCTCGTTGTGGCCCATGCCGTAGAAGTCACCGGTGTCGAGCAGCGTGATGCCCGCGTCGAGCGCCGCGTGGATGGTGGCGACGGATTCGCCGCGCTCGTCACCGCTCCCGTACGCCCCTGACATGCCCATGCAGCCGAGGCCGAGCGCGGCGGACCGCGGGCCCGAGCCACCGAGCGCCCGGGTCGGCACGGCGGAGTGAGAGGCGGAGGAGGCGGAGAGGGAGCGGGAGGCGGAGAGGGAGGAAGAGGAGGCCGACGAGGGGGCGGGGGCGGGGGTGCTGCCCGTGTTGGCGTCGCTGGTCATGGCGGGATGCCTCCATACGGATCGCTGGGGATCGAAGAGTGACAAGACCAACGATGACATATGGAGTGACAGATTTCAATATCTGTCATCCATTCCGTGTCGGTCCACGGAAAATCAGTGCGTCGCCGGTCCCGCCCGGTGGTAGCGTCAGCGGCATGTTCTTCCAGATCTACGAGTGAGAGCGCGGCGGCGACAGTCCGCCCCCCACCGACGATTCCGCAGATCACTTCTCATCACTTCGGGAGAACCCCGTGGCAAAGAGCCGCAACAACCTTCTCGGCGTGGGCGGTCAGCGCACCAAGCCCGGCCGCACGGACCCGCAGTCCAGCGCCCCCGCCCGGGACGCCAACCGCAAGGCCGCCGCCGACCAGAAGCAGGAACTCCTGCGCAAGATGCGCGAGCGCGCCGCCGGTCAGGGCACCGCCCCCGGCGACACGGCGGAAGCGCAGGACTGACGCCGCAGGACCAGCACGGGACTGACACCGCGGCACCAGCACAGGACTGACACCGCAGGACCAGCACGCGGCCGGGCCCGGATCACCGAGGTGATCCGGGCCCGTCCGTCATGACCGGCCACGGCCGGCCCCGGCCGCTCAGCCGATCGCGCGCGGCAGCCGCAGACTCAGCAGCCCCGTCAGCGCGACCAGTCCCAGCTGCACCAGCAGTGTGACCGTCAGCGCGTCGCCCATCCCCATGGACGTCGTCAGGCTCAGGAACAGCGAGCCCATCGTCGCCACCCCGAGCGCCATCGCCGACTGCTGCGCCGTGACCATGACGCCACCGCCCACTCCCGCCCGTTCGGCCGGGATGTCGGAGAGTACGATCCGGATGATGACCGGCAGCTGGAAACCCTGGCCCAGACCGGCCAGCGCGACACCCGGCAGCAGATCCAGCGTCGTGACCGCGGGCCAGCCGTGCCAGACGGTGAACACCAGCAGCGCGACCCCGACCGCCTGGATGACCGCGCCCGCCGTCACCACCAGGCTGCCGTACCGCCGGATCAGCCGGGGCCCGGCCAGCGAGGCGGCGAAGAACGCCAGGGCCATCGGCACCAGCGCCATTCCCGCGGTGATCGCCCCCATGCGCAGGCCCTGCTGGAGCGCCACGGCGTTCACGAACATGAACCCGCCGAAGTTGATCCCGAACGGCACCAGCAGCGCCAGCCCCCGCCGGAGCGTGACCAGCGCGAACAGGCTCGGCGGCACCAGCGGCGTCCGCCCCGCCCGGTCGGCCCGCCGCTCCACCCACAGGAAGGCGTACGCCGCGACCGGGAAGGCCGCCAGCGACACCCAGGTCCACAGCGGCCACCCGGCCGCCCGGCCCTCCGTGAGCGGCGCCAGCAGCGTCACCAGGCTGACGGCCAGCAGCAGCGTTCCCGGCACGTCCACGGGCGCGGGCTCCTGCGAACGCGTCTCCGGCACCGAGCGCAGCGCCAGGAACAGCCCGACCAGCGCGACCGGCACATTGACCAGGAAGATCGCCCGCCAGCCGCTGCCCGCGATATCGGCCGCGACCAGCACCCCGCCCAGGATCTGGCCCGCCACCATCGCGAGGCCGGCCGTGGCCCCGTACAGGCTGAGCGCCTTCGCCCGGCGCGGGCCCGCCGTCGTGGACTGGATGGTGGCCAGCACCTGCGGCAGCATCAGCGCCGCCGCCGCGCCCTGCGCGACCCGCGCCCCGACCAGGGCCCAGGCGCTCGGCGCGAGTCCGCAGGCGAGCGAGGTCAGCCCGAAGGCGGCCATGCCGACAAGGAACAGCCGTCGCCGCCCGAAGGTGTCGCCGAGTCTTCCGCCGAGGACCAGCAGCACGGCATAGGCCAGCCCGTAACCGGCGACGACCAGCTCCAGCAGCGCGGGACCCGCGGCCAGATCGCGGTCGATCGTCGGCAGGGCGACATTGACGATGAAGAAATCGATCAGGGGAAGCGCCGCACCCAGCAGCACCGTGAAGAGGCCGAGCGCCCCGAGGACGGAACCGTGGTCGTGGACGACGGACGGTCCGGCGGCGGAGGGGGCGGAGGGGGCGGAGCCGGTGGTTGGTGTCTTCCGGGGGGACGCGGATATTCTGCTCACCCCACCGACGATCGCGCATCGCGCAACCTGGTACCAGAGTGTCTTTATCCTGGTACTCGGGCTACCCGGCAGACGCCGTCCGGCGCCGTTCCCGGGGGAAACCCGGTGCCGCGCGACCGGAAGTGATCTTATCGTTCGTCATGGGCACCGTTCCGGTGCCGGTGATGGAGGCGATGAGATGGCACGTACGACCCCGTCCGGGGGGCCCAAGGGGAAGCCCGCGACGCTCGCCCTGGTGGCACAACGGGCCGGTGTGTCGCCCCAGACGGTGTCCAACGCGCTCAACTCGCCCGAACTACTGGCCCCCAGGACCCTGGAGCGGGTCCGCCGGGTGATCGAGGAGATGGACTACCGGCCGCACCAGGCCGCGCGTCTGCTGCGCACCCAGTCGAGCCTGCTGATCGGTTACGGCGTCCAGCCGACGCCCGACGGGGTGTCCGGGCTCGTCCTGGAGTACTTCCTGCACGCCCTCTCGGACTCGGCGGACCAGGGCGGATACCGCGTCATGCTGTTCGCCGTGCCCGCCGACGTCGCGGACGAACCCGACGCCTACGCCGAGCTGTTACGCGAACGCTCCGTGGACGCCTTCGTCCTGAGCAACACCCACCGGTCCGACCCCCGCCCCGACTGGCTGCGCAAGCGCGGCATCCCCTACGTCTCCTTCGGCCGCCCCTGGGGCGCCCGCGACGCGGGGGACTGGGTGGACATCGACGGGGCGCACGGCACCGACGCGGCCGTCGACCACCTCGTCGCGCTCGGGCACCGCAGGATCGCCTTCCTCGGCTGGCCGAAGGGCTCGGGCGTCGGCGACGACCGGGCGCGGGGCTGGCGCGAGGCGATGGGCCGGCACGGCCTGCCCGTACGAGGGCTGCGGGCCGCGTCCCGCAACGACGTCGACGCCGCGCGCGAGGCCGTCGCCGAACTGCTCCCACTGGGCACGACGGCCGTGGTGGCGGCGAGCGACACCCTCGCCCTCGGCTGCTACCGGGCGCTGCACACCGCCGGGCTGACGCCGGGGCGGGACGTCGCCGTCGTCGGATTCGACGACTCGGCCGCTGCCGCGCTGCTCTCCCCGAGCCTGTCCTCGCTCCGCCAGCCGCTGACCGAGGCCGGCCGGGCCTGCACCCGGCTGCTCCTCGCGCGCCTCAAGGACCCGCGGGCGGAGCACGAGCGCGTCCTGCTGACGCCGGAGCTGGTGGTCAGGTCCAGCTCCTCGTCGCGCGCGCCCTCGGTCGTCGTCCCCGGCCCCCGGAGGCCCGCCGGAGAATGACGCGTCCAGGGGGAGCGTGCCGGGCCGCCGGCCCGCTCAGCCGGGTACCCGAGCGTCGTCGTCCGGGTACCGAGAGCGCCTGGCAATGGTCTCGGCTCTGCGGCACTCTTGCCGTATGAGTACTTCGGTGTGGGCCGCCCCGGAAAACCAGGCCGGCCGGGTCGGTCAGGACACGGACATCCGGCGGCACGAACTCGGGGGCTTTCTGCGCAGCCGCCGCGAGCGCATCACGCCCGAACAGGTCGGGCTGGAGCGCGGCAGACGGCGGCGTACCCCCGGGCTGCGCCGCGAGGAGGTCGCGCAGCTGTCCGCCGTGGGCGTGACCTGGTACACGTGGCTGGAGCAGGCCAGGCCCATCCAGGTCTCCGCGCAGGTCCTCGACGCCCTCGCCCGCACCCTGCTGCTCGACAGCGGTGAGCGCGCGCATCTCTTCGCCCTCGCTGCGGCCGTCGACCCGGCCCCCGGCACGCCGTGCCCGACCATCACGCCGGCGATGCGGCAGATGCTGGAGGCGCTGGAACCGTTCCCCGCCTGCGTGCAGAACAGCCGCTACGACATACTCGCGTACAACCGCGGCTACGGCGGGCTCGTGTGCGACCTGGACGCGCTGCCGCCCGAGGACCGCAACTGCTTGTGGCTGGCCTTCACCAATGACGAGTGGCGCGCCGGGCTCGTCGACCGGGAGGAGACCTGCCGGGCGATGGCGGGAAAGTTCCGTGCCGCCATGGCGGAGCATCTCGCGGAGCCGCCCTGGAAGACACTGCTCGGACGGCTGCGGGCGGCCTCGCCCGAGTTCCGGGAGTTCTGGGAGCAGCACGAGGTGGTGGCGCCCGCCGGGGACCGCACCAAGCGGTTCGCCAACGCCCGGGTCGGGCTGCTCAATCTCGTCCACACCAGCCTCTGGCTGGGGCCCTCCGCGGGGCCCCGGCTGGTCACCTACGTGCCGACGGACGAGGTGAGCCGGGTCCGGCTGGAGCGGCTTCAGGCCCTGCTGTCCGGGCCGGTGCCCGACTCCGGCCCGGCGCTCGACCCCGGCCCCGATCCGCTGCCCGCCGTGCTGCCGCTGCCGGTGGCCGCCGGGGGCTGAGCCGGGGCGTGCGCGGGCTCCAGCAGCCGCGCCGTGTCGCGCGCCGTACGGCTGGCCCAGGACCCGCTGGTCAGCGCGCCGACGACCAGGACGCTCGCCCCGCACGCCGTGATGATCCACCAGGCCGGGTGGCTCGCGTCGGTGAACCCCGTACGGTACGAGGCCGAGCCGATCATGCCCGCCACCCCGCCCGCCAGCACCGCGCCGATCACCGCGACGCCCAGCGTCTGGCCGATCTGGCGGCTGGTGGAGGCGACGGCCGCCGCGACGCCCGCCTGGGAGCGGGGCATGCCGGAGACGGCGGTGTTGGTGATGGGGGCGTTGACCATGCCGAAGCCGAGGCCGAACAGGACGTAGCCGGTGAACAGCAGCGCATTGGTCCGCTCCGCGTCGAACGCCGCGAACAGGACGCCGCTCGCCGTCATCGCGACCCCCGCGATCAGCAGCGGCAGCCGCGGTCCCCGGCTGCCGACCAGTCGGCCCGAGACCGGCGCGCAGAGAAACGTCATGGCGGCCATCGGCAGCATGTAGAGCCCGGCGTGCAGCGCGGAGAGCCCCCGTACGTTCTGCAGATAGAGCGTGTTGAGGAAGAGGAACCCGCCCAGCGCGGCGAACGCGGACACGGCGATGACGGTCGCCCCGCTGAACGGCGCGCTGCGGAAGAAGCGCAGGTCGATCAGGGGTTCGGCGCGCCTCGGCTCGTACAGCACGAGCCCCGCGAGACAGAGCGCCGCGACGACGGCGAAGGACACGATCAGCGGCGAGGCCAGGCCCGCCGACGGCGCCTCGATGATCGCGTAGGTCAGCGCGCCCAGCGCCCCGATGACCAGCAGCTGGCCCACGGGGTCGGGGCGGCGCGGCTTGGGCGCGCGGGACTCGGGGACGTAACGCCAGGTCAGCAATAGGGCCGCGACGCCGATCGGCAGATTGATCCAGAAGATCGACCGCCAGCCGACGGAGTCCACCAGCAGCCCGCCGATCAGCGGCCCCGCCGCCATCGAGATGCCCACCACGGCGCCCCAGACGCCGATCGCGCGGGCCCGCTCGCGCGGTTCGGTGAAGGTGTTGGTGATGATCGACATGGCGACGGGGTTGAGCATCGAGCCCCCGACGGCCTGCACCATCCGGAAGGCGACCAGGGATTCGAGGCTGGGGGCGACCGAGCAGAGCGCCGAGCCGAGGGTGAAGAGGACCAGTCCGATCTTGAAGACCCGGCGTCGGCCGATCCGGTCGGCCGTGGAGCCCGAGAGCATCAGCAGGGAGGCCAGGACGAGCGTGTACGCGTCGATGGTCCATTGCAGCCCGGACACGGAGGCGTGCAGCTCGCGCTGCATGGACGGCAGGGCGACGTTGAGGATGGTGTTGTCGAGGCTGACTAGGAGCAGGCTCATGCAGCAGATCGCCAGTACCAGCAGTTTCCGTCGGTGGCTCAGCTCGGGCATGCGTCGATAGTACGACTAACTAACAACTTCTCGCGTGAGGGACAATGGCCGCATGACCGCTCCGTTCCCGGCCGCCACGCTTGTGGCCGCCCCGCTTCCGGCCGCCCCGCTCGCCATCGGCCCGTACACCGTCCAGCCGCCGGTGGTGCTCGCCCCGATGGCGGGTATCACCAACGCTCCCTTCCGGACGCTGTGCAGGGAGTTCGCCGAAGGCGCGCGGGGGTTCGGGGGTCGTCCCCCGGCGGGCGCCGCCAGCGGTGGCAAGGGGCTGTTCGTCAGCGAGATGATCACCACGCGGGCGCTGGTCGAGCGCAACGAGAAGACCATGCAGCTCATTCACTTCGACGCGACCGAGACGCCCCGCTCGATCCAGCTGTACGGAGTGGACCCGGTCACCGTCGGCAAGGCCGTCCGCATGATCGTGGACGAGGACCTCGCCGACCACATCGACCTCAACTTCGGCTGCCCGGTGCCCAAGGTGACCCGCAGGGGCGGCGGCTCGGCCCTCCCGTACAAGCGGCCCCTGCTCCGGGCGATCCTGCGCGAGGCCGTGTCGAACGCGGGGGACCTGCCGGTCACCATGAAGATGCGCAAGGGCATCGACGACGACCACCTCACCGCCCTCGACGCGGGCCGGATCGCCGTCGAGGGCGGTGAGGTGGTC
>NZ_QQNA01000078.1 GCF_003346515.1 Streptomyces corynorhini | reverse complement strand
CCCCCCGCAGTCCCCGTTCCCGCAGTCCCCGTCCTCGCAGTCCCCGTCCCCGCAGTCCCCGTCCAGCCGGTCACGAGCCACCGCGTCCCTCATGCCTCACGGCCCCGGATACGGGCATATACCAGAGGAACCGGATCACGGTGGGACCCGACCGTGAGGCAGGCCCGAGGAGCGCTCCCCCTTTCGCCGTCCGGCTCGGTACGGGACGCTCGCAGATGGCGAAAGCACGAAGAGGAGGCATCAAGTGGTCGACGCACATCGGACATTTGTCATCGTCGGCGGAGGGCTGGCCGGGGCGAAGGCCGCGGAAACCCTGCGTGCCGAAGGGTTCACCGGCCGGGTGATCCTCATCGGTGACGAGCGCGACCACCCCTACGAACGCCCGCCGCTGTCCAAGGGCTACCTCACCGGTGGCGAAGAGCGCGGCAGCGTCTTCGCACAAGAGCCCGCCTGGTACGCGGGGGCGCAGGTGGAGCTGCACCTCGGCCAGGCCGTCACCGCCGTCGACCGAGACGCCCGGTGCGTCCTGCTCGGCGACGGCACCTCGCTGCGGTACGACAAGCTGCTGCTGGCCACCGGCGCCGAACCGCGTCGGCTCGACATCCCCGGTACGGACCTGGCGGGCGTCCACCACCTGCGCCGACTCGCCCACGCGGACCGGCTCCGCCAGGTCCTCGCCGCGCTCGGCCGGGACAACGGCCATCTGGTGATCGCGGGAGCGGGCTGGATCGGCCTGGAGGTCGCGGCGGCGGCGCGCGGATACGGCGCCGAGGTCACCGTCGTGGAGGCGGAGGCGACGCCGCTGCACCAGGTCATCGGCCCCGAGCTGGGCCAGTTGTTCGCCGATCTCCACCGGGACCACGGCGTACGGTTCCACTTCGGCGCCCGGCTCACCGAGATCACCGGCCAGGACGGCATGGTCCTGTCGGCCCGGACGGACGACGGCGAGGAGCATCCCGCGCACGACGTCCTGGCCGCGATCGGCGCGGCCCCGCGCACGGCACTCGCCGAGGCCGCCGGGCTCGCCCTCGCCGACCGGTCGGAGGGCGGCGGCATCGCCGTGGACGCCTCGCTGCGCACCTCCGACCCGGACATCTTCGCCGCCGGCGACGTGGCGGCCTTCCCGCTGACCGGGTGGGGCGGCCAGCGCGCCGACCGGCGGGTACGCGTCGAGCACTGGGCCAACGCGCTCAACGGCGGACCGGCCGCCGCCCGCGCCATGCTCGGCCAGGACGTCACCTACGACCGCGTCCCCTACTTCTTCTCCGACCAGTACGACCTGGGCCTGGAGTACTCGGGGTGGGCGCCGCCTGGCTCGTACGACCAAGTGGTGGTCCGGGGCGACGCGGGAAAGAAGGAGTTTGTCGCCTTCTGGCTGAAGGACCGCCGGGTGCTCGCCGGGATGAACGTCAACGTGTGGGACGTCACCGAGCACATCCAGCGCCTGATCCGCTCCGGTGAGCCGCAGGATCTGGACGCCCTGGCCGACCCGAACGTTCCGCTGGCCTCGCTCGGGGGATGAGGGGATGAGCGGATGAGGGGATGAGCGGACCGGGCCACCGCCCCCGATCACCCACCGCCGCAGCCACAGCCCCCCCATCACCCACCGCCCACCGCCCCGATCACCCACCGTCCTCACCGCCCGCCGCCGTCCCGCCCCCGCCCTTCCTCCCTCGTCCCCCTCCTCTCCCTCCCTCTCCCCCCTCCTCTCCCCCGGGGCAGTCGGAGGGCTGGCGGCGGGTGTCAGTGCGGGCCCGTAGAATTCACGCGTGGCCGGCAGGATCAACGATGACGACGTGAAGGCGGTTCGGGACGCGGTCCCGATCGACGCCGTCGTGTCCGAGTACCTCCAGCTGCGCAGCGCGGGCGGCGGCAATCTGAAGGGGCTCTGCCCCTTCCACGACGAGAAGTCCCCCTCCTTCCAGGTCAGTCCGAGCAAGGGTCTCTTCCACTGCTTCGGCTGCCAGGAGGGCGGGGACACCATCGCCTTCGTCATGAAGATCGACCATCTCTCCTTCTCCGAGACGGTCGAGCGGCTGGCCGCCCAGGCGGGCGTCACCCTTCGTTACGAAGAAGGCGGTTACAACCCGTCGAGCCAGCGCGGCGAGCGCACCCGGCTGGTCGAGGCACACAAGATCGCGGCGCGGTTCTACGCCGAGCAGCTCGCGGGCGACGAGGCCGAGATCGGCCGCCGGTTCCTCGCCGAGCGCGGCTTCGACCAGGCGGCGGCCGAACACTTCGGGGTCGGATACAGCCCGGTCGGCTGGGACCACCTCACCCGCTTCCTGCGCGGCCAGGGCTTCTCGGACAAGGAGCTGCTGCTCTCCGGCCTCTCCCAGGACGGCCGGCGCGGCCCGATCGACCGGTTCCGCGGCAGGCTGATGTGGCCGATCCGCGACATCTCCGGCGAGGTCGTCGGCTTCGGCGCGCGCAAGCTGCGCGACGACGACAACGGCCCGAAGTATCTGAACACCCCGGAGACCGCGATCTACAAGAAGTCCCAGGTGCTGTACGGGGTCGACCTGGCGAAGAAGGACATCGCCAAGTCCAGCCGGGCCGTCGTGGTCGAGGGATACACGGACGTCATGGCCTGCCATCTGGCCGGGGTGACCACCGCCATCGCCACCTGTGGCACGGCCTTCGGCGGCGACCACATCAAGATCCTGCGCCGACTGCTGATGGACAACGGCAGCGCCCGGGTGATCTTCACCTTCGACGGTGACGCGGCGGGTCAGAAGGCCGCTCTGCGTGCCTTCGAGGACGACCAGAAGTTCGCCGCCGAGACCTACATCGCCATCGCCCCCGACGGCATGGACCCCTGCGAGCTGCGGCTCGCCAAGGGCGACCAGTCCGTCGTGGACCTGGCGCAACCGCGCACGCCCCTCTTCGAGTTCGCCATCCGCCAGATCGTCGCCCGTTACGACCTGGAGACCCCGGCGGGCCGGGCGGCGGCGCTGGACGAGGCCGCGCCGATCGTCGCCAGGATCAAGAGCGGCTCCTCGCAGCACGAGGTGGCGGTCCAGCTCGCCGGCATCCTCGGCATCCTCGACACCCAGTTCGTGGTCAAGCGCGTCGCCCAGGTGGCGCGCTGGGCGCGCGACCGGGGCGGCCGCGGCCCGGCGGCCGGCCCCGAGCAGTCGTCCGCCCGCCGACCGTACGAGACCGCGGAGCGGCAGGCACCCTCCGGCCCCGCGCTCACCCTGCGCAGCCCCGCCCACCGCACCGAGCGCGAGCTGCTGAAGCTCGCGCTCCAGCGTCCCGAGCTGGTCTCCCCGGCCTTCGACGCCTACGGCGAGGACGAGTTCACCGCCCCGCCGTACACCGCCGTGCGCCGCACCATCGAGGAGGCGGGCGGCGCCGAGTCGGGTCTCCAGTCCGCGCCCGAGTATCTGGCCAGGGTCCGCGAGGCCGCGCCGGACGACCAGGTGCGCGCCATGGTCACCGAGCTGGCGGTGGAGGTCTTCCGGGGCAAGACCATCGACGAGATCTACGCGGGGCAGCAGCTCGTGCAGGTCCGGCTGCGCGCGGTCGACCGCCGGATCCAGGACATCACCGGCACTCTCACCCGGCTGGGCACCCAGGCCGATCCGGACCATTACGCGGCGGTGCAGAAGGATCTGTGGGTCCTCCAGCAGTACGGCCAGGCCCTCCGCAACACGGGCGCCGACGCGCTGTAGGCCCTGTCGTCAAAGTCCCGCCTGGTCGACGACGCCTGGCACGCACGCTCGTCGCGTTGTCGGGGGCGCCCCAGTACATCCGGTACGGGGGCGACCCTCGACCCTCCGCCTTGAGAGCGCAGCGCACCAGACGCGGCGGGGGCCCGCCCTTTGGGCGGATGGCGCTGCTTTGAGTACAGGGCAATACACCTAGGACCGTATCGAGGGCCTCCTCGCGCCCGGATCGGGAAGGCCAACAGCTCGCCCGGACCGGGAAGGCCAACGACTCGCCCGTACCGGGAAGCCAACGACTCGCCCGTACCGGGGAAGCCAACAGCCGCCCGGACCGGGAAGCCAACAGGTCGGAAAGCCTGTATGATCATCATGTTGCTTCGGTTCAGCGAAACGAAGTCACGCGTCTGTGGTCCAAGGAAAGACGTCCGTCTGCCGACGGGAGATGTAGGTGCAAGGCCTGCCGGGCGCTCGATGAACGAAGGGGCCCTTCCTCACCCGAGGAAGGGCCCCTTCTTCATGCGCCCCCCCGGCCGCCCGACCCGTAGGCCCAGGGCCCGCGCACGCGGGGCCCCGCGCGTAACGGCACGGTTACGCACGGGTTCAGAAAGTCATCGCACGCCCCTCGTGGCAGCGATGTGCCGTACCGCACACTGGGGGCGGTGCTGAGTTCCCCGGAGCGCGGTCGGCCGCCTCCGTCCCGCCGCCGTATTCCCCCCGGACGGCAGCGATCACCCAGGAGGTCGCCCCCCGTGCAGACCCAGTTGCTCACCGAGCGCCTCGTGGAGGTACCCGTCGTGCCCGAGCCCCCGGGCGGGCGCCGCGGCCGTGCCGACGCCGGCGGGCCCTCGTCCGACCTGTTCCGGCAGTATCTGCGGGAAATCGGTCGTATACCGTTGCTCACCGCCGCCGAGGAGGTGGAGCTGGCCCGCCGCGTCGAGGCGGGACTGTTCGCCGAGGAGAAGCTGAGCGGCCCCCTCGACCCCGACTCACGGCTCGCCCTGGACCTCGACCAGCTGGTCGTGCTCGGCCGGATGGCCAAGCGACGGCTCATCGAGGCCAATCTGCGGCTCGTGGTGTCGGTCGCCAAGCGCTATGTCGGCCGCGGTCTGACCATGCTCGATCTCGTCCAGGAGGGAAACCTCGGCCTCATCAGGGCCGTGGAGAAGTTCGACTACGCGCGCGGCTACAAGTTCTCCACGTACGCGACCTGGTGGATACGGCAGGCGATGTCCAGGGCCCTGGCCGACCAGGCCCGTACGATCCGGGTCCCCGTCCATGTGGTCGAGCTGATCAACCGGGTCGTACGGGTGCAGCGGCGGATGCTCCAGGAGTGCGGCCACGAGCCGACCCCCGAGGAGGTCGGCGCCCAGCTGGAGTTGGACCCCGCCCGGGTCAGGGAAGTGCTGCGGCTCGCCCAGGAGCCCGTCTCCCTGCACACTCCGGTGGGGGAGGAGGACGATGTCGCGCTGGGGGACCTGATCGAGGACGGCGACGCGGCGTCCCCCGTCGAATCCGCCGCCTTCCTGCTGCTGCGCGAACATCTGGAGGTGGTGCTCTCCACGCTCGGCGAGCGCGAACGCAAGGTGGTCCAGCTGCGTTACGGCCTGGACGACGGCCGGCCGCGCACCCTGGAGGAGATCGGAAGGATCTTCGGCGTGACCCGCGAACGGATACGCCAGATCGAGTCCAAGACCCTCGGCAGACTGCGCGACCACGCCTTCGCCGACCAACTGCGCGGCTACCTCGACTGATCCGGACGGCTACGGCCCGCACGGACGCGGTCAGCGGCTACCCGCGCGACCGCTCCTCCGCACTCGCACGTACCGGCACGTACTGGCACGCACCCGCGCCCCTCACCCACCCCACACCTGCCACCCCACACCTGCCGCTGGACCTCCGCCGCTGGACCTCCGCCCTGGACCTCCGCCACTCGACCCCGCCACTCGACCTCCACCGCTCACTCCACCTCCGCGACGGCCTGCGCGAACTGCGCCGCATACAGACGCGCGTAGGTGCCTTCCGCAGCCAGCAACTCCTCGTGCGTGCCCTGTTCGACGATCGACCCGCTCTCCATCACCAGAATCACATCGGCGTCCCTGATCGTGGACAGCCGGTGCGCGATGACAAAGCTGGTACGCCCGTGAGCCAGCCGCGCCATCGCCTTCTGGATCAGCACCTCGGTACGCGTGTCGACCGAGCTGGTCGCCTCGTCCAGTACCAGGATCACCGGATCGGACAGGAACGCCCGCGCGATGGTGATCAGCTGCTTCTCCCCGGCGCTGACGCCCGATCCCTCGTCGTCCAGCACCGTGTCGTAACCGGCCGGGAGCGTACGGACGAAACGGTCCGCGTGCGCCGCGCGCGCCGCCTCCTCGATGTCCGCGCGCGTGACCTCGCGGGAGGCGCCGTAGGCGATGTTCTCCGCGATCGTTCCGCCGAACAGCCAGGTGTCCTGGAGCACCATCCCGATCCCGGAGCGCAGCTCCTCGCGCGACATCCGCGAGATGTCCAGGCCGTCCAGGGTGATCCGGCCGCCGCTCACCTCGTAGAAGCGCATCAGCAGATTGACCAGCGTGGTCTTCCCCGCGCCCGTCGGTCCGACGATGGCGACCGTCTGGCCCGGGTCCACCGCGAGCGACAGATCGTCGATCAGCGGCTTGTCCGGGTCGTAGCGGAACGACACGTTCTCCAGCGCCACCCGCCCCTGCGGCTCGTGCAGCCGCTCGATCGCCGGCGCATCGGGCTCTTGCTCCGCCGAGTCCAGCAGCTCGAAGATCCGCTCGGCCGAGGCGACCCCTGACTGCACCAGGTTGGCCATCGAGGCGACCTGCGTCAGCGGCGTCGAGAACTGCCGTGAGTACTGGATGAACGCCTGTACGTCGCCGATCGACAGCGTGCCAGAGGCGACCCGCAGCCCGCCGACGACAGCGACCAGCACATAGTTGAGATTGGAGATGAAGAGCATCAGCGGCTGCATGATCCCGCTGTTGAACTGCGCCCGGAAACCCGCCTCGTACAGCTTGTCGTTCTGCTCGCGGAAGCCCTCGGCGGACTCTTCCTGCCGTCCGAAGACCTTCACCAGGGCGTGTCCGCTGTACATCTCCTCGATATGGGCGTTGAGCGAGCCGGTGACCTTCCACTGCCGCACGAACTGCGGCTGCGACCGCTTGCCGACCTTCGCCGCCACGAACACCGACAGCGGTACGGTCACCAGGGCGACCAGCGCCAGCAGCGGGGAGATCCAGAACATCATCCCCAGCACGCCGAGGATCGTCAGCACCGAGTTGACCAGCTGCCCCGTGGTCTGCTGCAGGGTCTGCGAGATGTTGTCCACGTCGTTCGTCGCCCGGCTCAGCACCTCGCCGCGGGGCTGCTTGTCGAAGTACGACAACGGCAGCCGCGACAGCTTCGCCTGGACTTCCTCCCGCATCCGGAACACCGTCCGGTTGACCACGCGGATGGCCAGCCGCGCCGACAGCAGCGTCAGCAGACCCGCGCCCACGTACACCAGCAGTGCCAGCAGCAGGGTGTTGCCCACCGCGTCGAAGTCGATGCCCTGGCCGGGGGTGAAGTCCACCCCGGAGAGCAGATCGGCGAGTCCGCCGTCACCCTTGGCGCGCAGCGCCTCGACGGTCTGCTCCTTGGTGACGCCCGCGCTCGTCTGCCGGCCGACGACCCCCGCGAAGATCAGGTCGGTCGCCGTGCCGAGGATCTTCGGTCCCACGGACGTCAGCGCGACGCCCAGCACGGCTGCCGCCAGTATCCACCAGAGAGTGGCCCGCTCCACGGCCAGCAGCCGCAGCAGTCGTGTGCCGGACTCCTTGAAGTTCATCGACCGCTCGGTGGGAGCCGCGGCCATCATGCGTCCGCCCGGACCGCTCATCAGGCAGCCTCCGCCTCGGTCAGCTGGGAGAGGACTATCTCCCGGTATATCTCGTTCGACGCCATCAGCTCGTGATGGCGACCCGACCCGACGACCCGGCCCGCGTCCAGGACCACGATCCGGTCGGCGTCACGGATCGTGGAGACCCGCTGGGCGACGATCACGACGGTCGCCTCGGAGGTCTCCCGCGACAGCGCACCGCGCAGCGCGGCGTCCGTGGCGTAGTCCAGCGCGGAGAAGGAGTCGTCGAACAGATAGATCTCCGGCCGCCGCACCAGCGTCCGCGCGATCGCGAGCCGCTGGCGCTGACCGCCGGAGACATTCGTGCCCCCCTGCGCGACGGGCGCGTCGAGCCCGCCCTCCAGCGCCTCGACGAACTCCTTGGCCTGCGCGACCTCCAGCGCGTGCCACAGCTCCTCGTCGGTGGCGTCGGGATTGCCGTAGCGCAGATTCGTCGCGACCGTGCCGGAGAACAGATAGGGCTTCTGCGGTACCAAGCTCACGGTCCGCGCCAGCAGCGCCGGATCGACCTCGCGCACATCCACCCCGTCGACCAGCACCTGACCGTCCGTGGCGTCGAACAGCCGGGGTACGAGCCCGAGCAGCGTCGACTTCCCGCTGCCCGTCGACCCGATGACCGCGGTCGTCTCGCCCGGGTGCGCGACGAGCGTCACCTCACGCAGCACCGGCTGCTCGGCTCCGGGGAAGCGGAACTCCGCGCCCCACATCTCCAGATGCCCGCTTCGCCGCAGCTCCCGGACGGGGTTCGCGGGCGGTACGACGCTCGACCTGGTGTCCAGCACCTCTTCGATGCGCTCGGCGCACACCTCGGCGCGCGGCACCATCATGAACATGAAGGTGGCCATCATCAGGGACATCACGATCTGCATCAGATACGCGAGGAACGCGGTCAGCGCGCCGATCTCCATCCCGCCGCTGTCGATGCGGTGCGCGCCGAACCAGACGACGGCGAGTGACGACAGGTTGACCACCGTCATCACGGTCGGGAACATCAGTGCCATCAACCGGCCGGTGGACACCGAGACTTCGGTCAGCTCGGTGTTGGCACCGCGGAAGCGTTCCTTCTCGTAGTCGTCCCGGACGAAGGCCCTGATCACCCGGTTGCCGGTGATCTGCTCGCGCAGCACCCGGTTGACGGTGTCCAGCCGGGCCTGCATCAGCCGGTACAGCGGGCGCATCTTCCTGATGATGAGGGTGACGCAGATCCCCAGTACCGGGACGACGGCCAGCAGTACGGCGGAGAGCGGCACGTCCTGGCCGAGCGCCATCACGACGCCGCCGACGCACATGATGGGCGCGGACACCATCAGCGTGAACGTCATCAGGACCAGCGTCTGTACCTGCTGGACGTCATTGGTGGTACGGGTGATCAGCGAGGGAGCCCCGAAGTGCCCCACCTCGCGGGCGGAGAAGCTCTGCACCCGCCCGAAGACCGCGGCCCGCACATCCCGGCCGAGGGCCGAGGCGGTACGCGCGCCGAAGTAGACGGCGCCGATGTTGCAGATGACCTGGACCACGCTGACGGCGATCATGATCGCGCCGAACTCCAGGATGTAGCCGGAGTCCCCCTTCACGACACCGTTGTCGATGATGGCGGCGTTCAGGGTGGGCAGGTAGAGGGTGGCGCACGTCTGCAACAGCTGGAGTGCCACCAGCAGGGCTATGGATCTCTTGTAGGGAGCGAGATGGGCTCGCAGAAGTCGTAGGAGCACGCGGAATCTCTCGGGTTCGGCTTGGGTTCAGCTCTGATTCGGCTCGGGTTCGGCTCGGGTTCGGCTCTGATTCGGCTCGGTTCTGTGGGCAAGACCGAGGGTGGGGTCCGACCCCATCTTGCGGCACCGCACCCGTGGAACCTCAAGAATTTATGTACAAAGACGAGTCAAGAACATCCATGGCCGAAGCCGCTCTCCGTGGCCGGAAATCGACGCGCGGCGCCGTCGAGACGCGGGCACGCGGCCCGGGGACGTGGCGGTGGCGCCGTACCGGGTCTGGATCAGCCGCCGCGGGCCCCGCGCACCCTGCCTGCCGCTCGCCGCTCCGCCTGCCGCCCCGCCCCGCTCGGCGCGTCCAGCCCTGCTGCCC
>NZ_QQNA01000077.1 GCF_003346515.1 Streptomyces corynorhini | reverse complement strand
GAACGCAGAAATGCCCCGCACCAGAAGGTGCGGGGCATTCCCACAATAATTGTTCGGCGGCGTCCTACTCTCCCACAGGGTCCCCCCTGCAGTACCATCGGCGCTGTGAGGCTTAGCTTCCGGGTTCGGAATGTAACCGGGCGTTTCCCTCACGCAATGACCACCGAAACACTATGAAGATATCCAACAACTGACGCATCTAATTAGAAACGCCAACACGGCTGTTCGTTACTTCAGAACTAACACAGTGGACGCGAGCAACTGAGGACAAGCCCTCGGCCTATTAGTACCAGTCAGCTCCAACCGTTACCGGTCTTCCACATCTGGCCTATCAACCCAGTCGTCTACTGGGAGCCTTAACCCCTCAAAGGAGGTGGGAGTCCTCATCTCGAAGCAGGCTTCCCGCTTAGATGCTTTCAGCGGTTATCCTTTCCGAACGTAGCCAACCAGCCATGCCCTTGGCAGAACAACTGGCACACCAGAGGTTCGTCCGTCCCGGTCCTCTCGTACTAGGGACAGCCCTTCTCAAGACTCCTGCGCGCGCAGCGGATAGGGACCGAACTGTCTCACGACGTTCTAAACCCAGCTCGCGTACCGCTTTAATGGGCGAACAGCCCAACCCTTGGGACCGACTCCAGCCCCAGGATGCGACGAGCCGACATCGAGGTGCCAAACCATCCCGTCGATATGGACTCTTGGGGAAGATCAGCCTGTTATCCCCGGGGTACCTTTTATCCGTTGAGCGACGGCGCTTCCACAAGCCACCGCCGGATCACTAGTCCCGACTTTCGTCCCTGCTCGACCCGTCGGTCTCACAGTCAAGCTCCCTTGTGCACTTACACTCAACACCTGATTACCAACCAGGCTGAGGGAACCTTTGGGCGCCTCCGTTACTCTTTAGGAGGCAACCGCCCCAGTTAAACTACCCATCAGACACTGTCCCTGATCCGGATCACGGACCCAGGTTAGACATCCAGCACGACCAGAGTGGTATTTCAACGACGACTCCACCTGAACTGGCGTCCAAGCTTCACAGTCTCCCACCTATCCTACACAAGCCGAACCGAACACCAATATCAAACTATAGTAAAGGTCCCGGGGTCTTTCCGTCCTGCTGCGCGAAACGAGCATCTTTACTCGTAGTGCAATTTCACCGGGCCTATGGTTGAGACAGTCGAGAAGTCGTTACGCCATTCGTGCAGGTCGGAACTTACCCGACAAGGAATTTCGCTACCTTAGGATGGTTATAGTTACCACCGCCGTTTACTGGCGCTTAAGTTCTCAGCTTCGCCAACCCGAAGATTGACTAACCGGTCCCCTTAACGTTCCAGCACCGGGCAGGCGTCAGTCCGTATACATCGCCTTACGGCTTCGCACGGACCTGTGTTTTTAGTAAACAGTCGCTTCTCGCTGGTCTCTGCGGCCACCCCAAGCTCAGAGTGCAAAACTCATCACCCAGAATGGCCCCCCTTCTCCCGAAGTTACGGGGGCATTTTGCCGAGTTCCTTAACCATAGTTCACCCGAACGCCTCGGTATTCTCTACCTGACCACCTGAGTCGGTTTAGGGTACGGGCCGCCATGAAACTCGCTAGAGGCTTTTCTCGACAGCATAGGATCATCCACTTCACCACAATCGGCTCGGCATCAGGTCTCAGACTTCATGTCATCCGGATTTACCTGGACAACGCCCTACACCCTTACCCCGGGACAACCACCGCCCGGGCTGGACTACCTTCCTGCGTCACCCCATCGCTTACCTACTACCACCTCGGATCAGCGGCTCCACCACTCCCCTTCACCCGAAGGATCCAGGACGGCTTCACGGCCTTAGCATTAATGGATTCGATACTGGGCGTTTCAAAGCGGGTACCGGAATATCAACCGGTTGTCCATCGACTACGCCTGTCGGCCTCGCCTTAGGTCCCGACTTACCCTGGGCAGATCAGCTTGACCCAGGAACCCTTAGTCAATCGGCGCACACGTTTCCCACGTGTGTATCGCTACTCATGCCTGCATTCTCACTCGTGAACCGTCCACAACTAGCTTCCGCTGCTGCTTCACCCGGCACACGACGCTCCCCTACCCATCACAGCGGGCGTTGGCCCTCATGCTGCAATGACACGACTTCGGCGGTACGCTTGAGCCCCGCTACATTGTCGGCGCGGAATCACTTGACCAGTGAGCTATTACGCACTCTTTCAAGGGTGGCTGCTTCTAAGCCAACCTCCTGGTTGTCTCTGCGACTCCACATCCTTTCCCACTTAGCGTACGCTTAGGGGCCTTAGTCGATGCTCTGGGCTGTTTCCCTCTCGACCATGGAGCTTATCCCCCACAGTCTCACTGCCGCGCTCTCACTTACCGGCATTCGGAGTTTGGCTAAGGTCAGTAACCCGGTAGGGCCCATCGCCTATCCAGTGCTCTACCTCCGGCAAGAAACACACGACGCTGCACCTAAATGCATTTCGGGGAGAACCAGCTATCACGGAGTTTGATTGGCCTTTCACCCCTAACCACAGGTCATCCCCCAGGTTTTCAACCCTGGTGGGTTCGGTCCTCCACGAAGTCTTACCTCCGCTTCAACCTGCCCATGGCTAGATCACTCCGCTTCGGGTCTTGAGCGCGCTACTCAGTATCTAATTAAAGACACAACGCCCTATTCGGACTCGCTTTCGCTACGGCTTCCCCACACGGGTTAACCTCGCAACACACCGCAAACTCGCAGGCTCATTCTTCAAAAGGCACGCAGTCACGACTGACAGCACAAGTGCTGCCAGCGACGCTCCCACGGCTTGTAGGCACACGGTTTCAGGTACTATTTCACTCCGCTCCCGCGGTACTTTTCACCATTCCCTCACGGTACTATCCGCTATCGGTCACCAGGGAATATTTAGGCTTAGCGGGTGGTCCCGCCAGATTCACACGGGATTTCTCGGGCCCCGTGCTACTTGGGTGGTTCTCAAACGAGCCGTACAGATTTCAGCTACGGGGGTCTTACCCTCTACGCCGGACCTTTCGCATGTCCTTCGCCTACCCATACGGTTTCTGACTCGCCGACCGGCCGGCAGACCGATCAAAAGAACTCCCACAACCCCGTATACGCAACCCCTGCCGGGTATCACACGCATACGGTTTGGCCTCATCCGGTTTCGCTCGCCACTACTCCCGGAATCACGGTTGTTTTCTCTTCCTGAGGGTACTGAGATGTTTCACTTCCCCTCGTTCCCTCCACACTGCCTATGTGTTCAGCAGCGGGTGACAGCCCATGACGACTGCCGGGTTTCCCCATTCGGACACCCCCGGATCAAAGCTCGGTTGACAGCTCCCCGGGGCCTATCGCGGCCTCCCACGTCCTTCATCGGTTCCTGGTACCAAGGCATCCACCGTGCGCCCTTAAAAACTTGGCCACAGATGCTCGCGTCCACTGTGCAGTTCTCAAACAACGACCAGCCACCCACCACCCCACCCATACAGGCGAGTTCACTGGGGCCGGCAACCCGAAGGACGAGCAACGCTCGTACCCTCAGACACCCAACAGCGCGCCCAACACACCCGATCCCCCACTACGTTCCACGCCGAAGCAGTACTTGCAGAAGAAACCCGATGTGCCGAATAGTCAACGTTCCACCCATGAGCTGACCACCGTCGAACATTTGCCGACGTAGTGGCTCTGGATTCCTTACGGAATCTAGATGCTCCTTAGAAAGGAGGTGATCCAGCCGCACCTTCCGGTACGGCTACCTTGTTACGACTTCGTCCCAATCGCCAGTCCCACCTTCGACAGCTCCCTCCCACAAGGGGTTGGGCCACCGGCTTCGGGTGTTACCGACTTTCGTGACGTGACGGGCGGTGTGTACAAGGCCCGGGAACGTATTCACCGCAGCAATGCTGATCTGCGATTACTAGCAACTCCGACTTCATGGGGTCGAGTTGCAGACCCCAATCCGAACTGAGACCGGCTTTTTGAGATTCGCTCCGCCTCGCGGCATCGCAGCTCATTGTACCGGCCATTGTAGCACGTGTGCAGCCCAAGACATAAGGGGCATGATGACTTGACGTCGTCCCCACCTTCCTCCGAGTTGACCCCGGCAGTCTCCTGTGAGTCCCCATCACCCCGAAAGGCATGCTGGCAACACAGAACAAGGGTTGCGCTCGTTGCGGGACTTAACCCAACATCTCACGACACGAGCTGACGACAGCCATGCACCACCTGTACACCGACCACAAGGGGGCGACCATCTCTGGCCGTTTCCGGTGTATGTCAAGCCTTGGTAAGGTTCTTCGCGTTGCGTCGAATTAAGCCACATGCTCCGCTGCTTGTGCGGGCCCCCGTCAATTCCTTTGAGTTTTAGCCTTGCGGCCGTACTCCCCAGGCGGGGAACTTAATGCGTTAGCTGCGGCACCGACGACGTGGAATGTCGCCAACACCTAGTTCCCAACGTTTACGGCGTGGACTACCAGGGTATCTAATCCTGTTCGCTCCCCACGCTTTCGCTCCTCAGCGTCAGTAATGGCCCAGAGATCCGCCTTCGCCACCGGTGTTCCTCCTGATATCTGCGCATTTCACCGCTACACCAGGAATTCCGATCTCCCCTACCACACTCTAGCCTGCCCGTATCGAATGCAGACCCGGGGTTAAGCCCCGGGCTTTCACATCCGACGTGACAAGCCGCCTACGAGCTCTTTACGCCCAATAATTCCGGACAACGCTCGCACCCTACGTATTACCGCGGCTGCTGGCACGTAGTTAGCCGGTGCTTCTTCTGCAGGTACCGTCACTTGCGCTTCTTCCCTGCTGAAAGAGGTTTACAACCCGAAGGCCGTCATCCCTCACGCGGCGTCGCTGCATCAGGCTTTCGCCCATTGTGCAATATTCCCCACTGCTGCCTCCCGTAGGAGTCTGGGCCGTGTCTCAGTCCCAGTGTGGCCGGTCGCCCTCTCAGGCCGGCTACCCGTCGTCGCCTTGGTAGGCCATCACCCCACCAACAAGCTGATAGGCCGCGGGCTCATCCTTCACCGCCGGAGCTTTCAACCCTCCCCCATGCGGAGGAAAGTATTATCCGGTATTAGACCCCGTTTCCAGGGCTTGTCCCAGAGTGAAGGGCAGATTGCCCACGTGTTACTCACCCGTTCGCCACTAATCCACCCCGAAAGGCTTCATCGTTCGACTTGCATGTGTTAAGCACGCCGCCAGCGTTCGTCCTGAGCCAGGATCAAACTCTCCGTGAATGTTTTCCCGACTGTGCTCACTGAAGAGCGCGGGTCGACACGCACGAGAGCCGGAACCACCGGTCGGAATAAGACCCGTGGTTCACAGCGTCCTCGCTGTGTTTTTTCTTCAAAGGAACCTCAACCCGCCGAAGATTCGGCAGGTCGGGGTATCAACATATCTGGCGTTGACTTTTGGCACGCTGTTGAGTTCTCAAGGAACGGACGCTTCCTTTGTACTCACCCACAGAACATTTTCTGGGGCTTTCCTCCGGGCGCTTCCCTTCGGTGTTTCTTTGTTTTGTTTCCGTCTTGCGTTTCCGACTCTATCAGACTCTTTCGTGTCCGATTCCCCGTCGGAGCGGGGTTTCGCTTTCCAGTTCCGCGCTTTCGCGTTTCCCTTTCCGGCGGTTCCGACTCTACCAGATCCTTTCGGGCCTGATTCCCAGTCAGAGTGGGCTGTCATCCGGGC
>NZ_QQNA01000076.1 GCF_003346515.1 Streptomyces corynorhini | reverse complement strand
TGGCGCCACAGGTTGCGGACGGTCGGCTCGCTCAGCAGGTTCTCGGCCAGGCGGGTGAGTTCGTCGCGATGCGCCGTCGCCCGTCCGCTGCCGAGGGCTGTGGTCCTCGGCAGCGGACGGGCGACGGCGGTCAGGAGTGCGGGGTCGCGAGGACTGACCGGAGTACGGGCAACACGTCCGTGCCGGGCCATCAGCGGTTCCCGAACACGTCGGCGAGGTCGTCCGGGTCATACGTCCAGCCGGTCAGTGGCCGCGGTGGCGGTTTGGGGCGCGTGTAGTGCTCGTGGACCTTGGTGATGACCTCGTCGATCCTGGGCCGCAGGTAGGTACTGGTCGTGGTGATGCGCCGGTGGCGCATCACCTGCTGGGCGTCGACCAAGGTGATGCCTGGGTCCTCGATCAGGCGCAGACACAGGGTGTGCCGCAGGTCGTGCAGTGTGATGTTCGCCCCGATCCGGGCGTTGAGCCGGTTCAGCACTGCCCGCAGGGCCGTGTAGGTCAGCGGGCGCGTCGGTCCGCGCAGGGTCCACCACACCGGCTCGTCCGGGGCGGGCCGGTGGCCGTCCTGGGCCAGCTCACCGAGGTAGAGCGCCAGCCAGGCGAAGGCTTCCGGGGAGGCCGGGCATGCTTCCTTCTCCCCGCCCAAGCCCTTGGTCTGCACGTAGATCCGGCCTCGCCCGGGTGGACGTCGCCGATCGTCATGCCCAGCATCTCAGCGGCCCGCGCGCCGCTGGACAAGAACATGGAGAACAGCGCCCGGTTCCGGTGGCAGCCCAGCAAGGTTGACAGGCCGTGATCAGCCGAAGCCACCTTCGAATCGAAGGCGCCTGTGACCAGCAGAACGGCGAAGGCCCTCGGACGCCTCCCCAGGTCGGAAGTCCCTCGTTTTTGAAGCCGCCAGAGTTCGGCCGAGATACCCGTCAAAGCAGCAACGCCCGCAGGGCGGTGGCGTGCGCCGCTCGTGGCGCAGCTCCTTGTGGAGGTTGACCGGGGCGGGGTGGCGGCTCTGCTTCCACCGGGCGCCCCGGTTCCTCGGCGAACTGTTGGCCGAGGTCTGCGTGTCTGGGGCGGGGAACGGAGTACGGGATATGGGATACGGGATACGGGGGCGAGCCGGGCGCTCGCCCCCGTATCGGATCACTTCGCCGGGCAGAGCGTGTCTTTGGCAGGCATCTCGCCCGTGACGAGGTAGCGCGTGGTGGTGTTCAGAGCACACGGGTTGCCGCTCAGCACGTAGGAGCCGTGCCCGCTGTCGTCGACGCTGAGCAGCCGCGACCGGTCGGTGAACTTCTGCCGCAGCATCTTCCCGCCGATGTGGGGAGTGGGCACATCGCGCAGGTTCTGGACGAGCAGGATGTTGCGCGGCCCGTCGTCGTCGACCGGGACGGGCGGCTCGGCCGGGGCGTACGGCCAAAAGGCGCAGGGGGTGATGTTGGCGGTGGCCGCGCCGAACAGCGGGTAGCGCTCACGGTCCTCGGCGACGCTGCTGCGGTAGGCGCCGATCTTCTCGGGCCACTCGACGTCGTTGCAGGTGACGGCGAGGAAGACCGCCAGGGAGTTGTCCGGCCCGGCAGGTGTGTCCGCGGTCGCCTCCGGTGTCCGCGCCGTACGGACGGCCGGGGCGTCGCCACTCCTCAGCGCCTGGAACTGCTGGGCCAGTTGGGGGTAGCGGAGTTCCTTGAACAGGTACGCGAAGGTGAGTTGCCGCAACAGGGCGCCGTCGATGCCCGCCACCGGAGCCTCGTCGAGGCGCGCGGCAAGAGCGAGGTAGGTGCGCCGCACCTCGGCGGAGGTGCGGCCGAGTCCGTAGCTCTCGTGCCGGGCGGCCGCCCACCGCGCGAAGTCGGGGAATGTCTGCTCCGTCCCGAGGGCGTAGCGGCGCATCCCGTCCTGGTCGAGGTGGGTGTCGCCGATGTTGCTGTCGAGCACGATCCGGTCGGAGCGCTCGGGGAACATCGACGCGTAGGCGGCGCCCAGCGCGGTGCCGTAGGAGTATCCCAGGAAGCTGGTCCTCTCCTCGCCGAGCGCCGCCCGGATGCGGTCCAGGTCGCGTGCGGTGTTCGCCGTGGTCAGATAGCGCAGCACCCCCTCGTCGTCCTCGCGCGCGCACTGCTCGGCCGCCTCCCGGGCCACCTCGGCCTGGGCGGTGACCGCCGCGTCGTCGACCGCGTACGGCGGGATGTTGGCGAAGTACGGTCCTTCCGGGGTGAATCCGCAGCCGACCGGGGCCGAGCGTCCGATGCCGCGGGTGTCCATGCCGATCAGGTCGTAGCTGTCCAGGACGCTCGTGGGAATGCCCTGGGACACGAGGAACGCGGGCTGTGTCAGCCCGGACCCGCCGGGCCCGCCCGGGTTGAGCATGAGTGTGCCGCGCCGCTTGTCGGGCTTCGTACTGGCCAGCCGGGAGATCATGAGATCGATCTCGGCGCTGTCGGAGACGGCGTAGTCCACCGGTACGGTGACGGTGGCGCACTCCAGCACGGTGGGGGCCGCCCCCGCGACCACGTCCTCGGGGCAGTCGCCCCACCGCACGGGCGAGGGCCCAGCTCCCTCCGCGACGGCCGGTCCCGTGACGAGCGATCCGCTCAGGCCGAGACTGAGGGCGACCGCCAGGGCCGTGCTCCGCCGGATACCGCGCTGTCCAGTCATGTCCGCTCTCCCAGGTGCATACCGGTGCTGTGGCCTACAGTTGCTCCCATCGAATTCCGTGCCCCGAGGGCATGGTCAAGTCCGGGGCCCTGGCGAGGGCCGGATGTCGACCGGGCCGCGCGGGGCGGGGGAGTGAACGGGTCCTCCCTCCGGGACGGCCTCGCCGATGGCGCCTCGCCGGTGCCGTCGAAGTACGGACATCCGGAGAGGGCCTGCTGTGGCGTGGAGCACGAGTCAACTGGCCGAACTCGCCGGCACGACACTCAAGACCGTCCGGCACTACCACAAGCTGGGGCTGCTGGAGGAACCCGCACGGTCGGCCAACGGCTACAAGCGGTACGGCGTGACCCACCTGGTCCGCGTGATGAGCATCCGCCGGCTGACCGACCTGGGTGTGCCGCTGGCCGACATCCCCTCGATGGAAGCCGCCGAAGGCAGGCCGGAGCAGATCTTGCGTGCCCTGGACGCCGAGCTGGCGGCGGACATCGACCGCCGGCAGCGGATGCGCCGTGAGATCGCGGCGGTCCTGGATGAGGGGGTTTCGCTCGGCCTGCCCGCGGACTTCGGGGCCGCCGCGGCCGACCTGCCACGAGCCGAGCAGTCGCTGCTGCTGGCGTATTCGAGCATTCTCACGCCGACGGCCATGGCGCTCATCAAGGAGCAGTACTCCCGGCCCCGGGACGATGTCGCCGAAGAGTTCCAGAACCTCCCCGCCGACGCCCCCGAGGACGCGCGCCGCCGGCTGGCGCGCTGTCTGGTGGCTGGGGCCCGGGCGCAGCAGGAGGCCCACCCCTTCATCAAGGACCTGGACGCCGCCTCCCGCCGGGACGGCGCGCTCGCCCGGTCGGTCGTCGCGCAGGCCTTGGTCGAGTTCTACAACGAAGCTCAGCTCGATGTCCTGCGCCGTCTCCACGCCCTGCTCGAAGCGGAGGACCCCGACGCGCCCTGACGGCGGGCGCCGCCAACCCCGGTCTTCCGGGGCGCGTTCCCCGCCGAGCGCGAAACACGTTGCCTTGCCTTCGTCTGGCCGGGAACGTCTCGCCTGGATGGTGAAGAACGCGTTGGACGGTGGGCGTGCGTGGTTCACCCACGAGGGAAGGGCCCATGTCGCCGACGGAGGTCCACTCCCGCAGTGGTAGAGGCCGGACGTTCTGACGCGCGCTGACACTGCCCGAAGGCGCCGCGGCTTCTTCTTCGCCTTCCGGTCAAAGCCGTTCTTCCGGCGGGCTCGATCGCGGTCCGCAGCACGGCCTGGGTCGAGGCGGCCCCGGACTCTCGCTACGGCTGGACACGCCGGACGGCTGCGAACAGCGCCGCCAGGGCCCGCGCGCTGTTCGCAGCCTTCGCAGCGGGCCGGGCCACCGCCGCCACCGGAGCACACCGGCACCAACGAACCAACAGCTGGTGTGCGAAGTGCTGAGGACGTCACTCTCCCGGCGCAGCACGGAGAGGCACTGCTCGTCGCTTGGCGTGGTGATGGAGGGGGGCGGCGCCGTGTTTCGGTCCGACGCGTGGCCCGCTGTCTCCGTAACCGCCGTGACCGCTCTCTGCGTCCGGCTGCCGAGTGCCATCGAAGGGAACCACCAGCATGAGCGACATATCCCGGCGCAGGCTCGCCCGTGTCACAGCCTCAGTTCCGCTCTCGCGCTCGCGGGTCTGGCGACCGGCGGTCTCGCCCTCGCGGAAGGGGCCGGGGACACCTCCGACGCCCAGGGGTTCGGGCCGAACCCCACCGGCAGCCGCACTGTCCAGCCGCTGAAGAACGAGTGCACCACCGGAGCGCCGCAGGACCTGTGCCGCAACATCGGTGTCACCGACGGCTGGTACGAGGGGAAAACGATCAAGTTCCTCTACACCCAGAACGTCTACTGCGACCCCTCGGTCGCGTCCGGTGCGCCGAGCAAGTGCGAGGCGGGCGACAAGTACCAGCAGGTGCCGCCGGGGACCACCTCGGACAAGTTCACCGACCCGCTCTACATCCCGGTTCCGCTGTTCAAGCCGGCGCCCAAGAGACCCTCCAGTGCCCCGCGAACGTGCCCTGCGTGGACCACCCCACCACCATCGATCTCTCCCGTCTCGCCGCGGCGCTGAAGATGCCCGCCTCCGCGCTGAAGAACACCGAACTGCCCGGCCACGACCACATCATCACCGACCGGAACAACAACCGGCCCGAGCGGTGGCCCGTCTACGTGGTGGCCGTCACCGACCCGGGCTCGTTCGCCGAGATCCAGGCGGGCAAGAGCTTCGACACCGTCAAGAAGCTCGCCGCGAACCCCAGCTCCGGCGTCAGCCAGCCCATCCCCACCGACACCTTCCCCTGGTTCCAGACCCTCCCGGGGACCAACGGCGGCGGCCCCGCGCGCAGCGACACCCCGTCCGGGGGCGTCGCGGCCGGCAGCGGCGGAACACAGAACCTGCGCGGCACCGTGCTGATGACCGCCGCCGGCGTGCTCACCGTGGGCAGCGTCGGGGCCCTCGTCGTCAGCCGCCGCAAGAACGCCGCCGCCCGAGCCTGATTCCTCGGTCCGGCGGACATGAAGACGACGGGCCACCGTGGCATCTGGACCGCGGTGGCCGCGACCTGCGCCATGGCCGCGGCGCTGACGACCGGTCTCGCCCTGGCCGACCACACGGCCCCGCCACCGGCCCCCACGGTCGCCGGGACACCCCCCGGCGCGCCCCGGGACCAGCCGGTCACCCGCAAGGCGCGCCCCGCGCTGCCCCGCTCCGTGCCCACGCGCGTGAGCATCCCCGTCCTCGGTCTCGCAGCCGAACTGCAGCCCGCCGCTCTCGCCGGCCGGGGCGAGCTTCCCCTCCCCGACGATCCCGCCCGTGCGAGCTGGCTCGACTCGTCCGCGGCCCCCGGCGAGAGAGGAACGGCCGTCCTCGCCGGACATGTCGACACCGCCCACGGGCCCGCCGCCTTCTACCAGCTCTCCGGGGCCGCCCCCGGCCCCAGCCTCCGGCTGATCACCTGCACCGGCTGGGACGCGAAACGCAAAACCTACAGAGACAACGGCGTCGTCTACGCCCCCTCCACCACACCTCACACTCCAGCCCAGCCCAGCACAGCCCAGCACAACACTGAAGCCACTGAAACCCGGCGCCCCCCCGCAGGAACAGAGGGCGCAGGGGCGGGCCGGTCCCTCACCCACGACACGGACCTCTACGAGGACCACAACACCGTCGAGCGCATGATCAACCAACTGAAAGCTGGCGAGGTATCGCCACCGGCCAAGTAGTCGACGCCGGAAATCCTTCGGGAGTTGACTCCCACTATTGTTGTGTGTGAAGTCCGGTCAGATCCCGGGGTAGAGGCCGCAGCGCGGTCTGGGGATCTTCCGGGCGCCGCCGAGACCGGCGGTCGCCCCTCTCACCAACGGTCATTTGTGAGAGGGGCGGAGCGTCGCGGGAGGTGAAAGCTCGGGCAGGACTCTCCCGATGAGGTGTCAGGAGGTCGCGATCGGCCCCGGACCGGCCGTGGGTGGCTTCACTTCCGCGCGACCGCGCACGGAGGTCGCTCCGATGTCGTCGGGCTGAAGGAGCCCGGTGAGTACGCGGGTGACGATGCGGTCCAGGAGCGATTCCGGCGAATCCTCGGCCCCGGGCGGCTGCCCGATCAGAGCGGAGGCGAGGTGCGGGTGATGGCCCGCCATGGCGACCTGGGTGAGATATTCCGCCTGGGCCTGCTGCCACTGCGGGATCGTCTGCCCAGCGAGGCGCTGGGTCACCTCGGCGCGGGTCACAGTGGAGACGACGGCATTGAGGATCGCGATGGCCTCCAGCTTGGTCCGGGGACTGACGTCGAGGTCGGCGAGCGCGGCCAGGGCGTGCTCCAGGTAGGTGACCGCGCGCGGCCCCACCGGGGTCCTCGTCGCGGTCGCGTCGAGCAGCCATGGGTGCGCGAGGTAGACGCTCCTGCTCTGCCGGGCCAGGGTGAGCAGGTCGTCCAGCCAGTGTCCGGAGCCGAGTGCGGCGTAGGAGATCTCGGCGTTGACCTGGTCGATCATCAGTTCCAGCAGTTCGTCGCGGGTGGCCACGTAACGGTAGAGGGATGCCGGCCCGGCCCCGAGAGCGACCGCCACGGCCCGCATGGTGACGGCGGGCAGGCCGTCCGCGTCGGCCAGGGCGATCCCGGCGGCGGCGATGCGGTCGCGGTCGAACGTGGGCGTCGGGCCGCGTCCGGCGCGTTCGGGGCGCAGCCAGATGCTGTGGGCGGACGGCTCGGTCATGACCCCTCCTGTTCTGCGAACGACGTATGCAGTACCTTAGGCCATATGAACTGCGAACATGGATCGCAGTAAAGGAAAGGGAGCCGACATGCCCCAGATGCGGCCGCAGCAGGAGTGGATGCCGACCCGGTACGCGCACAACGGCGACGTGCGGGTGGCCTTCGACCAACTGAATGGCTCCGAAGGCGAACCGCTGCTGCTCATCATGGGCTTGGCCACCGCCCGGTTCTGGTGGCCGGCCGGGCTGTGCCAGGCCTTCGCCGACGCCGGGTTCGCCGTGGCCCGCTACGACCAGCGCGACGCCGGCCAGTCGACCCGGATGCCGGACGTCGCCACC
The DNA here is from genome assembly GCF_003346515.1 of Streptomyces corynorhini. Classification (GTDB taxonomy): domain Bacteria; phylum Actinomycetota; class Actinomycetes; order Streptomycetales; family Streptomycetaceae; genus Streptomyces; species Streptomyces corynorhini. Next base: position 11,930 of record NZ_QQNA01000076.1, on the reverse strand, counting down.
ACCAACCCCTTCAAGGCCCTGTTCGCCAAGCGCGGGGACGCCTACACCTCCGAGGACATGACCGACGACGCCATCGCCGTGATGGACGAAATCGGCTGGGAGCGAGCCCACGTCTTCGGACACTCCCTGGGCGGCGCGATCGCCCAGCGGATCGCGCTGAGACACCCCGACCGGGTGCTCAGCGTCACCTCCTCGGCGGCCCTGCCCAGCGACGTCTCCGGGCCGGGGGTCCTGCGCTACCTGCGGTTCGGCCTGCTCGCCAAGCTCGCCCGGAGCAAGTTCCCCGAGGGCCAGGAAGGCGACATCGAGGCCGCCCTCACCGTATGGCGCGGCATCGCCTCTCCCGGCTACCCCTTCGACGAAGGCGCGGCCCGCGCCTGGGTCGAGGCCGCCGTGGACAGCGGCCCGCGCGACAACAAGGCGCAGAGCCGCCAGATCGGCGCCCAGTGGCACGGACCCGGACTCAAGGAACTGCGCCGGCCCACCCTGGTCCTGCACGGCGAGCAGGACCCCATCCTGCGTGTCAGCGCGGGCCGCGCCACCGCCCGAGCCATCGACGGCGCCCGCCTGGTGACCTACCCGGGTGTCGGCCACGACCTCCCCGCCGCCCTGTGGACCGACATCGCCTGCCAGGTCAGCGAATTGGCGGCCCGTCAGCGGCGGTCAGGCGGTGCGGGCATGTTCGGTCAGCCGCTGAGCGAGTGACGGCCGGGCGCACTCGGGCGGCGTGGGTACGGTGGCCATCCTGCCGGATCGTCAAGGCCCCGGACACCGCAGGACGCCCCCCCGTCGTGATCTGCTTCTCCCGGTCGGCCCGTCTGCCACGCCCGTGGCCCTGGCCTGCCCGATCGTTGCGACCACCGCCGAGCGCAAGCGGTTGAGGAAGATGGCCTACGGCCACGGAATGATCGGAATGCTCTGGCCGATCCGCGGCGCCGCCATCGACGCAGTCCTGGACGGCACCGAGAAGATCACCAAGAAGGCACTTGACGCGGTCGACGCCGACTCGACCTCCCATCGAACCAGCAAGATCCACTGGCGAGAACTCTCCGCGTCTCCGAACGGCGGCACCGGCGCGTCACGGTCATCCCACCACTCAAGGTTCCTCACCGCAGGTCAGAGCGGGCAGGACCGGCGGCCGTCCGCCGCCCGGTCCTGCCCGGCGGCCGTCCGCCGCCCCTCGCCATCGGCACCCCGGTCAAGGCACGACCGAGCCGAAGCGCCGGTTACTCGCCCCGGTTACTCGCCCCGGTGGACCGTGCAGTGGTCCTTCGTCTCGGCCGTGGTCTTGAGCCGGTTCACCCAGTCGACAAGGCCGGATTCCAGGGCCGCCTGGTTGCCGGGGATGTCAGCCTCGACGGGGGCGCCCGCCCAGGACTCCTCGGTGGTGGCGAGCACGCCGCCCTTGACCTTCTCGAACGTCCACAGGTGTACGCCGTCGATGCCGTCGACGGGCGCCGCCCAGGCAAGGCACCGGTCCCGCTGAACATGGGTGACCGTCGAGGTGACCTCCATCCCCTGGGGGGACCACTCGAAGACCGAGCCGGGCCGCAGCGGTCCCGGCGTCTTCTTCTGGGACGGCGTGATCTCCGGGATCCAGGTGTCCCAGGCGTTGATGTCGGTGTGCAGGTTCCAGATCTTCTCTGCGGGGGCCTTGATCAGAACGCTGGCGCGGGCGATGACCGGGGCGGTCTTGTCGACGGTCGCACCCTGGCACTCCTGGAAGGCCGGAGTGCCGGATCCGGGCCGTGCTGTGTTCGCTGTCGCCAGGGACGGGGCTGAGAGAGTGGTCGCGGTGGCGATCGCGGTGACGGCCATGGTCTGCAGGACGCGGTGTCGCATGTTCATGGGGGTTGGTGCCTTCCTTGGCGATGGTGTGCTGATCGGTGAGGGGGGCGTGTGCTGGTGCGCTGACGGTCCGTCGTGGTCTGTCAGGGGGCGAGACGGCGGCGTTCAAGGTGGGCAGCGACGGCGTGGGCACCGCCGCCGGCAAAGGTGAGGACTCTGCTGTCGGCAAGGGGGGGGCAGCGGTGAGGGGCGTGGCGGTGGTCTCCGGGTGGGGGTGCGCGGCTGAGCCGTACGTGAGCGGGCGGCGGGGAGAGAAAACGGCTGGGTGGCACGCGGCATCACACCTCGGGGACGATGATGACCTTGCCCGCGACGGTGCGGGACTCGGCGAGTTCCAACGCCGCGACGGTCTCGGTCAGAGGGAACCGGGCGGCGATCTGCGGTACGACGGAACCGTCGGCGACCAGGCGCAGGACCTGGGCGAGGTCTTCGGTCATGCGCTGCTGCCAGCTCTTCTGGCAGCGGCGCTTGCCGGCCCAGAGGTTGTAGAAGTGGGCGCTCCTGCCGTTGGGCAGGGCGTTCCAGGCGTTGAGGCGGGCGATGAGCTTGAGGACGGGGAGCTGCGAGTTGCCCTCTTCGTCCTTGCTGGCGGCGGTGCCGTAGGAGACCAGGGTGCCGCCGCGCCGCAGGAGCTGCCAGGACTCCTCGACGCCGGGGCCGCCGACGTGATCGAAGACCGCGTCCACGCCGTCGGGAGCCAGCTCGCGGATGTGGGCGTACATGTCCGGGTCCCGGTAGTCGACGGGGGTGGCGCCCAGTTCGCGCACGGCGGCGTGGTGGCGGGGTGAGGCGCTGCCGATCACGGTGATACCGGCGCGGCGCGCCAGTTGGACGAGGGTGGAGCCGACGCCGCCGTTGGCGCCCAGCACCACGATCGTCTGCCCGGTGCGGACCTTGGCCACGCGGTACAGCATCTGCCAGGCGGTAATGCCATTGACGGCCACCGCCTCTGCGTCGGCCGGGTCGACCTCGTCGGGTATGGCCATCAGGTCGGCGGCGTCGATCAGCAGCTGGCTGGCCCAGGCGCCGACCTTGGTGATCGCCGCGAACCGGCGTCCGATGAGGGCGGCGTCGACCTGCTCACCCGTCGCGACAACCGTGCCGGCCAGGTCGTAGCCGGGCACGAACGGGAACGGTGGCTGGTCGTAGTACTTGCCGCGGCGCATCTGCTGTTCGGCGAAACAGACCCCGGTCGCCTCCATCCGCAGGACGACCTGGTCCTTGCCCGGGGCGGGCAGGTCGCGGGTCTGCGTCTGCAGGCCCTCGGGCCGGACCTTGCCAGGCAGGACGATCTCGGTCGCGGTGCTGGTGGCGGTACTGCTCATGGCGGACTCCTGTTGGGTTTCTACTGTGCACTTACGATCGTAAGGCTACGGGTGTTACGTCGATCATCGCAAGACCTTGCGGCGATAAACTTACGCATGCAAGTCAAAGCGGGGGATGAAAGGGGCGCGCCAGGTGGATTCGGTCGAGCCTGTCCTCGGAGATCGCGCATCGGGGCGCGCGGTGCGCAGCGCCCTGAGTTCCGTTGTGGCCCATACAGTCCAGAACCAGTACGCTGAGCGGATGGGCCGGCCTCGTGAGTTCGACGAAGATCACGTGCTTTTCGCTGTCCGCGACGAGTTCTGGGACAAGGGCTACGCGGCGACGTCGATGGATGACCTGCTGCGCGTGAGCGGGCTGGGCAAGGGCAGCCTTTACGGGGCGTTCGGGGACAAGCGCAGTCTGTTCCTTCGGGTGCTGCGTGACTACGACGACGCGAACCTGCTGGCACTGCGCGAGCGTCTGGTTTCCGCGGCGCGGGGGATCGACGTGGTGCGCGAGTTCGTCCTCGGCCTGGCCGGTGACCCGACCGGGGCGGTGGCGCGGCGGGGCTGCCTGCTGGCCAACAGCAACGCCGAGCTTGCCGCCAGCACCCCGGACGTCGCCGCCGAGGCCCGCCGCAGCTACGACGCGATCACGGCCGTCCTCACCGCGGCACTGGAGCGCGCCCGGACCGAAGGCGACCTCGATCCCGACGCCGATCCCTTCGAGACCGCCCGTGCGGCCCTCGTTGCACAGCTCGGCCTCATGGCCTTGGGGCGCACCGGCATGGACATCGGCACGCTGACCTCGATGGCTCATTCCACCCTGGCGCGGCTGCTGCCCACCCGGACGCAGTAGCGGCACCGTACCGGCCGACCCGTACCGCCACCGCACACGACCGCCCCGGGACCCGCGCGGTGCACGCTTTCCGAGTCGCGCGCCGCTGCCTCTGGGGGGAGGGGTGCGGTGCGTCGGCCGGGCTTCTGTGTGCTGACGGTCGTCGGGTGGCCGATCCGTGGCCGGTATCCGGCCGGACGCCGGGCGCGGGGAATCCGTGCCACGGCCCATCAGAGCGCTGACGCCCAGGGGGTTCGATTTCGGTACGGACACAATCTTGACCGTGCGGTCCATATCGGGGGTATGGTTATGAACGCACCAGTCCATAATTCGAAGGAGGGCGGCATGGCCGTCTTGGAAGACAAGGTCACCGTGGTCACCGGTGGCAGCACCGGCATCGGGTTCGCGACCGCGCGCGCATTCCTCGACGCGGGCGCCACGGTGTTCATCACCGGCCGCCGCAAGGAGGCGCTCGACGCCGCGGCCTCCGAGCTCGGGTCCGGCGTGATCGGTGTGGTCTGCGATGTTTCGGTGCCGTCCGAACTCGACGCGTTCTACAGCACCGTGCGCGACCGGGCCGGACGTATCGACGTGCTGGTCGCCAACGCCGGCATCGGCACCGCGGCTCCGTTCGGCGAGGTGACGGAGGAGCTGATCGACTCGATGTTCGCCACCAACGTCAAGGGAACCATCTTCACTCTCCAGCAGGCGCTACCGCTGCTCAGCAAAAACGCTTCGGTGATCCTTACGGGTTCGACCGCCTCGACCCGGCCCAACCAGGGACTTGAGGTCTACGCGGCTTCGAAGGCCGCAGTCCGTACCCTCGCCCGGGGCTGGGCCCTCAGCGCGCGCACACACGGCTTCCGCGTCAACGTCGTATCCCCCGGCGGTACACGCACCGCGGGTCTGCTGGAACTGGTCACACCCGAGATGCTCAAGCAGGCCGAAGCCACCGTCCCCCTCGGCCGACTCGCCGAGCCCGAGGAGATCGCCGCCCTGACGACGTTCCTCGCCTCGGACGCGTCGAGCTACATCAACGGTGCCGAGTTCCACGCCGACGGCGGATACGCGCAGGTGTGAACAGTCAAGAAAGCGCCGCGCCCCGCGCACCGAACCCGACGAGGAACCTCGATCCCAGCACCGGAGCACACTGCCCGCCAGATGGCGCCGCAGGTGAAACCGGCACCCAGCCCCTCAACGCACGTCGACCCGGCGACAGCCGCTCACACCAAGGAGAACACCCCATGGCGCCGCCCGTCACCGAACGTCATCAGATCCCCGAAGCTCCGCCCTCAAGCTTGGGAAACAGGTTCTGACCTTGTTCCTTTTTCTTCCGGCCTCGAACGGTGTCTCGCACAGGGTCGCTCACCCGGAGGTCCGCCGGACGTAGGGGCGGCCTTCGTCTTGGTCATGTGCCCCGACCAAGGTGCACGTGACCAGGACGAAGGCGCGAGGGCGAGTCTGCTGCCTGATGCTCTCCGGAGGGAAGCGTTCGCCGAAGCGTCACGCTTCCGGGTCGAGTTCTACGCATGTCTGACCGCCCGGCGTGACGAGTAGTTCGAACTCGCCGACGCGGTGGTGTGCGCGGACATGCTCACGATCTCCGCCTGTAGGTCGGCGAGTTACTGGGCAAGGACCCGCCCAGTGTGAGCTGCGGGTGGTCCAGGCGGCCGCCGCAGAGTTGTGCGGCTCGTTGTGTGCGGCGGGCGCCGTGGTCGAGGGATGCTCGGCACTGGGCCGGGTGCAGTCCGGCGATGGTCGGGCGGGGATGGTCGGGCGGGGAATGAGTTGTCCGACTCCGTGGTCGGCGATGGATCGCCGGCAGGCCGGGCAGAGGTGTTCGAGGAAGCGTTGGTGGTGCGGGCAGGCGAAGACGACGGGTAGCCGCCACTCAATCTGCCAGGGTTCGCGGTGGTCCGTCTGCGGCGTGGTGCCGTCGCCGGCGAGGCAGTCGGGGCAGTAGCGGGCGGTCGTGGGGAAGAGCCAGTCCGGGGAGGGGATGCGTTTGCCTGCGCGGACGACGTCGAGGCTGTGGAGGACGGGCGGGTAGCGGGGTGCGAGCGGCAGCAGGGTCAGGGCTGTGACCTCGGCTGCGGTGAGCCGGGCGGCGCTTTGGAAGTCGCGCATCTGCTGTGCGGGCAGTTCGAGGGAGAGGGCTGTGCGGGTGATGGCCTGGGTGTTGGCCATGTAGTCGGCCAGGCCGGTGCGGCGCAGGACGGTGTCCGGGGCGACGCCGAGACGGTGGGCGAGGCGCATCACGTAGCAGGCCAGCAGTTCGCCGGGCAGGGGGTCCAGGCTCCGGGGCAGGGGCGTGATCACCGGGCGCCTGCCATGGCGGTGCCGAGGGGGCCGCGGTCGTCGAGGACGGTGTTGCGGCCGCGGCGCCTTGGCCGGGATGCGGGCTTGTTGGGGACGGCGGGGACTTCGCCGGCATCGGCGTCGCGCCGCCCAGTGTCGTGCAGGTCGATGGTGACGTTCTTGAGGAGGTTCTCGGTCAGCTGTTCTTCGCCGGAGTCGATGGCTTCGCGGCAGCCGTCCTCGATCAATCTCTCCAGGAGACCGATGACGCCGTTCGTGCGGTCGAAGAGGTACTCGGGCATCCCGCCCTCGGTGAGCATGTCGGGGCGGGCGTTCAGCAGCCGCAGGTTCTCCTCGATGCCGTGCAGATGGTCGATCCATGCGGTGATCTGCGGTGCGGTGTTGTAGTGGAAGCGGTCCGGTTCGATCAGGTCGAAGTGCCGTTCGGCCTGTGTGGCCTCCAGGCCGTACGCATTGGCGTGCTGGGAGGGCGGGAGCTGCCACTGACCGCCGGCCGGGTCGTGGCGGCCCTCGCGCAGAAGTCTGGAGCCGGGGATGTCGACGCCGACGAGGACCAGGGTGGCGTTCATGCTCATGAAGGCGCGGATCAGGCGAGGGTGTCCTGGTCGTCGGCGCGGTGCAGGCGAAGCCGCGTGATGTCGTCCAGGATCAGGACCCTGGTGCCGTGCTCCCGCAGGGACGCGGCGACCTGGCGGTTCAGGTCGGGCAGGTCCGTGCGCCGGCCGATCGGAGCTCCGAAGAAGTCCAGGATCGCCTTGCAGGTGCTCTTCGGTTTCGCGGTCACCGGGGTCTGGGCGTAGGCGACCGGGACGTGCAGGTCGCGGCTGCCCGGGTGGGCGTCGGGATTAAGGTGATCGTGGAGGGCGAGCCACCGTTCCTGGAAGGCGGCGGCGATCTCGCAGACGCATTCGGTCTTGCCCTGGTAGCCGCCGCCGGAGCCCATCACCCCGGCCCGGGTGGTGGGCTTCATCTTCAGCGCGTTGTTCTCGATACGGCCGGTCAGGAGTTTCTCCACCACCAGGCTCATCGGGGTGTCCAGCAGCGGCAGGTTCGCGTGGGTGGCCGTGCGGCGCAGGTTGTGCAGCATCTTCTTGCGCCGGTTCAGCAGCCGGAACGTGGCGCGGTCCATCACCGGGGCCGGGGCGAACGAGTCGCGGGTGCGGCACCAGTGCTGCCAGCCGGCCAGGGTGTCGCGAGCCAGGGCCGGGCCGGACAGGACAAAGGGCAGCGTCTCCTCGCCGTTGGTCACGGCTGTTCCTCCTGTACCGGTCCGGAATCAAGGGCGTCGTCGGCGTCGGGAAGCGCGAACAGCGAACGCCCGCGCAGGCCCTCGCCGAGACGGGACGGCGCAGCGGGCGGGGCATCCACTGCTTGCTCGCGACGGCGGCGGCGTTCCGCGTCGACGGCCAGTCGGCTCTGGCGGGCGAGTTCGGTCGGCCGCGGTGCGGCAGGCAGCGCCGCAGCCCCGGTGCGGTCGCGTTCGGCCGCCCGGCCGCGGGCGACCTCGCGGGCCCGCTCAGCCCCCTCAGCCCCCTCAGCCTTGGTCATCTGACTCGGCCAGGAACCGATCGGGCTGCGGGCACCGGCCAAGTCGAGCGGGGCAGAGAGGAGTTCGATGCCGCTGCGGGGCGTCAGCCCGGCCCGGGCGGCCTCGCGCAGCACCTGCTGCACTCGCGGCGTCGGAGAAGGCGAGGACGTCCTCGCCGACGGGCAGCCTGTTCCAAGGCAGTGCGTGCCACTGGCTGGCGAGCTGGATGAACACCTGACGGCAGTCGCGAGGATCGCGTTGCACCACCCACTTGCCCCGGTGACGGCCACTGCGGGGTGAGGGAGGCGAGCCGAGCTCACCGAGAACGGGGTGGTCGCCGCCGTACCAAAGTCCGCCGATCTCCACCACGCGACGGCCGTGAAGCTTCACGAAGTGGGCGGGCAGAAGGTAGTGGTAGAGGTCCGGATCCGGGATCTGCAGAGCGATCCCGTCGCGGGCCGCCGCCATCGCGAACAGGGTGTTCGAGCTGTGCCGCCCGCCCGGGTCCCAGGCCGCGCATACTGGTCCAGCCTGCGGTTTTGCCAGATCCCCACGTTCCAGGTGGCCAGCAGATGTTCCGCCTCGTCCACCGTCCAGACCGTGTCGTCTTCCGGATCGGTGCCCCGGTCCGCGACGTCGACGCCCCGGTAGCCGAGCAACAGCTCCAGCAGCAACGACTGGATTCCCAAGAACGTCCGTTCGCAGGCCGCCTTGCCCTGAGGACGCATCGCCCTCGCCGGCAGCACCACCGCCCCCAACCTGCGGGCGACCTGCACCAGGTGGTGGTTCTTGTAGACACTGCCGTGATCGCTGGTCACCGTCTCCGGCGCGAAGAAGGGCCGCCCCGCGACCGGATGGCCGGCGAACTCGGCCTCCAGTGCGGACGGGACGCCGGGGTAGTGCCATTCCATGTCCGGCGTCCAGCCCGGACGCATCGGAGGCGGCAGCATCACGTCCCGCAGCAGCATGGCCACCTCGATCGACGAGCCCGATCCCGGCGTGAGCCGGAACGCGACCAGTGAGTGCGTGAACGCGTCGAGCGCGAGGGTGAGGGTGAGGGTGAGGTCCACGGTGATCGGCTCGCCGAACACGTCATCGCGCAGCTTCACCGGGAACGGCGTGGTGTCCAGCACCACCACCTGGCCGGTACGGGTGATCGTCACGGTGCAGCCGCCGGTCTCGACCGCCGCTGACGAGCGGAGATAGCGCTGACGAGCACCTTCGGGTCCGAACCGCTCCTTCCAGACCTTCAACAACGCCGTGAAGTGCGGGATCTCCTTCTCCGCCTGCATGCCGAACTTCTCGCGCACAAACTGGTGGATCATCCGTTCCTTGGTATTCATCCCGACCCGGGAACGGTGCAGACACTCCGCGTGGACCGAGTGGATCGCCTCCGTGATCTGAGGAGTGTCCTTGCGGTGCCCCCGCAGCACCGGGGTGAGGCGGCCGTCGGCCAGCCCCATGACTCTGTGCTCGGCCCAGGCGGCTGCCCACCGCCGCAGCGTGTGCTCGCTGACCTTCCTCAGTCCCAGCTGGCGGGCGTCGTCCGGATGCAGGGCCGTCCACGAGCGGCGCCGGGCGGGCCGAGAGCGGGTGTGTGAACCGGCTAACTGCCACGAGCCACGCCGCTACCGCGGGAGATGCCGGATGAGCAGCTGTTCCGCCGAGACCTCTGCTGCTCCGCCGCCGCGCCTGCCCTGTCAGCTCCCCGAACCAGGAGGAGAGATGTCATGAACGCCGAGGATTCGGGCGGGGCCCGACACGAACTGCGCGTCAATGTGCCGGATGACGTCTACGAGCAGCTGCACCCCGCACCCCGGGGGCCGTTCTCCCCCTGGCGGGAACAGGCCGGTCCACGCGCGGATCATCGCGGCATCGGATGTGCTCGTCCGGTCACCGCATGCTGCCCACCCGTACCTTGCGCCAGTGGCTCCCCGCCACTTAACCAAGGAAGTTGACGATCTCACGCCAGAAGAGGGGCTCCCGTGCACGATCACGAGAAGGCCGGCTCCCACACCGGGGCGGGCAACAGCCGTGTGCCCGCCAGTCGGCCCGCATCCGCCCCGCCCGCGCAGCATGGCCTGCTCGGCCTGCAGACCGCTGCGGGCAACGCCGCGGTCATCCAGATGCTCCGCGGCGCCGACCACCCCTGGGCCCGGGACCAGCACGAGCACGGCGCCGGCTGCGGCCATCAGGAGAACCACCAGGAGATCACGGCCTCGCCCGCACCGGTGCAGCGCTCTGCCGTCCACGACGTGCTCCGCAGCGCCGGAAAGCCCCTCGGCGAGCCAGTGCGCCAGGAAATGGAAGCGCGGCTCGGCGCGGACTTCTCCGACGTGCGCGTCCACGACGACAACGCCGCCCGTGCGTCGGCCGCCGAGGTCGGCGCCCGCGCCTACACGTCCGGCGGCCATGTCGTCATCGGCGCCGACGGTGGGGACAAGCACACCCTCGCCCATGAACTGACCCATGTCATCCAGCAGCGTCAAGGCCCTGTGGCCGGTACGGACATGGGCGACGGACTCCGCGTCTCCGACGCTTCCGACAAGTTCGAACGCGCCGCGGAGGCCAACGCGCAGCGCGTCATGCGGGCACCGTTCGATGTGCAACGCGCCGTGGAGCCACGGACTGCCCCCGCCGCCGGTGCCGCGCACGAGGGTCGCGGCGGCCCGGTCGCCGTACAGACCGCCACCGACGGGGAAAGGAATCCGCCGCCCGTACCGAACAAGCCCGACAGGATGAGGCTCGGCGGGTCCGCGGGGACCTCCAGGGCCGACCGGACCAACGCGGCCGGGCAGACGTCGGCCGCCGCGGAGCCCGCGCAGGCGCAGTCCGGCACCCCCGCGCACGGGTACACGCTCGCCGAATCGGCCAGCCTGGTCTTCTTCCGAGCCGATGGGCGCACCCCCGAGGCCATCCGGCAGGCGAACGGGATGAGGTCCCGCAACAACACGTCCGTCGCGACCGAACTCGCCATGTTCCTTGAGGACCCGATCGCCTACGCCCGTGCCCATGTCAGCAGCCCCAAGCCGACCTTGGTCTCCACGGCGCTGGACCAGGACTGCGGCGGGTACGCCAGCAACGACCGGCACCTCTACCAGATCCAGGTCAGCGGCTGGCACAGATTCGCCGCGCCGCCTGCGCGGAGCAAGATCCTGACCAAGCCGACGGTCTACGCCAACAGCACGTCCCTGGAGACCGCGACCGCGGCCGTCATCGGCCCCGTCGGCCCCACCCAGGAAATGGATTTCATCGGGGGAGTCCCTCTGGCGGCCATCACCGGCTGCCGCCGACCGGGGGAGAGCGGCTTCAGCGCGCTCTGACGCCCGCGACGGGGGGACGGTGCCTGCCCGGGGGCGGACCCGTCACGGCCCCCCGTCACCGTTCCCGTCACCGCCCCCCGTCATGCCCCGCCGCCCTCAGCAGACGGGCAGTCTCGGGACGTGCTGGTCGTCGTCGGTCCGGGCCCAGCTGACATTCGTCCAGCACACGAGGCGCCGACGCGCGAGATGGACGGTGCTTCCGGCGTCGATCGCCGCGACGGACGACGCCCGGTCCGCCTCCTTTACCAGGGGCCCGGGGCGTACGGCGATCAGCCAGACGCCGCAGCGGGTCACCGTGAGGTAGTCAGGGGGCGGGCGCGGCGTCTCCCGCAGGAACGCGGAACTGCGCCGCGCCTATCCGCGCGCGGTGGCCGAGCAGTCGCCCGCCGCGCTGCCCGGCGACAACGCGGTCGCACGGTGGCGGGCCGGTCGGGAGGCCGTCGAACGCGCCGTGCTCGACAACATCGGCAGCTTCACGCGGTGGTGACAGCCGGAGGACCCCGGTCCCGGCTCTTGACAGCCGGAGCGGCCCTCCCTAGCGTGACGCCCCATCATTACATCGATGTAAAAGCATCGTTGTGAAGAGCTGCGGAAAGGACCCTCCGTGTCTCCCAGCCCCGTCACTCCGGTCATTCCCCCCACCCCCCACCGGGCGCGCGTCGCCCCGCGCGTCGGCGTCGTCCTCGCACTGCTGGTGGGCCTGCTGTCCGTGTTCAGCGCCCCGGCCGACGCGGTGTCACCCGCACCCGTGCCCATACCCGCGCCCGCAC
>NZ_QQNA01000075.1 GCF_003346515.1 Streptomyces corynorhini | reverse complement strand
GCTGCTGGCGGGGTGGGTGGGGCGTATTGATGTGGCTGCGGTGAATGGTCCGGGTTCTGTGGTGGTGGCGGGTGACGCGGACGCGTTGGATGAGTTGGTGGCGCGGTGTGAGTTGGATGAGGTGAGGGTGCGGCGGGTGCCGGTGGACTACGCCTCACACACGTGGCATGTGGAGGCGCTTGAGGGCGAGTTGGCGGAGGTTCTTGCGCCGGTTGTTCCTCGGGTGGGTGGGGTGCCGTTCTTCTCGACGACTGAGGCCGCGTTTGTGGATACGGCTGAACTCGACGGCGGTTATTGGTATCGCAACTTGCGTCAGCGGGTGCGGTTTGCTGAGGCGGTGGAGAGTCTGGCCGGGCAGGGTTTCGGTGCGTTTGTCGAGGTCAGTTCGCATCCGGTGTTGGGTATGGCGGTGCAGGAGGCTGCCGCGGACGCGGTGGTGGTGGGCACGCTGCGTCGTGATGATGGGGGTAGTGGGCGTTTCCTGACGTCGTTGGCCGAAGCGTGGGTGCGGGGTGTTCCTGTGGACTGGACGGCTGTCCTTGCCGGTCAGGACGGCACCACCGTCCCGCTCCCGACCTACGCCTTCCAGGACCGCCCCTACTGGTTCGACACCACACCGCCGCAGCACAGCGGCGGCGCGGGCGAAGCCGCCGACCCCGTGGACGCCGAATTCTGGGCGGCCGTGGAGGAACAGAACCTCGACGCCCTGACCGGAGCGCTGGACGGGGCGGGGGACAGCGGGCAGGAAGCCCTTGCCCAGGCCCTGCCCGTCCTGTCGGCCTGGCGGCGCGGCAGGCAGGACACCGCCACCATCGACTCCTGGCGCTACCGGCTCGCCTGGCGGCCGACCCCCGACTCCCCGGCCGCCCGCCCGCTCGACGGCACCTGGCTCGTCATCGTGCCCGCAGGCCACGCCGAGACACCCCTCATCACCGCCTGCCTCGACGGACTGGCCGCCCACGGCACGCGGACCGTGCCGCTCTTCGTGGACTCCACCGGCATCGACCGGGAACAGATGGCCGCCCTGCTCGTCGGAACGGCCGAGCACAGCGGCACCGACGACGGGACCGGCAGGGACGACATCGCGGGACAGGGCGGATTCAGCGGCATCCTGTCCCTCCTCGCCCTCGACGAGCACCCTCACCCCGCACAGCCCGGCCTCCCCGCCGGTTTGGTCGCCGGCCTCGCGCTCATCCAGGCGTGCGTCGACACCGGCGTCCGAGCCCCGCTGTGGCTGGCCACCAGCGGAGCGGTCACCACCGGTGACGCCGACCCGCTGCGCAACCCCGTACAGAACGCCACCTGGGGCATGGGCCGCGTCGCCGCGCTGGAACACCCCGAGTTCTGGGGCGGCCTGGTCGACCTGCCCGAGGTCGCCGACGCGCACACCGACGCCCGGCTCCGCACGGTACTCGCGGGCGCCGACGCCGAGGACCAGGTCGCGATCCGCCGCGCGGGCACCCTCGTCCGCCGCCTGGTGCGCACCCCCGCCGGGCCCACCGCCGCCACGGACCGTACCCGGGCCTCCCGCGGAACCGCGCTGATCACCGGAGGCACCGGGGGACTCGGCGGCCACACCGCCCGACTGCTCGCCCGCACCGGCACCGAACACCTGGTCCTGATCAGCCGACGCGGCCCGGCCGCACCCGGCGCCGACGACCTCGCCGCCGAACTCCGCGACCTCGGCGCCCGCGTCACCATCGCCGCCTGCGACATCGCCGACCGCGACGCGCTGGCCGAACTGGTCGCCCGCGTCGAGGCCGACGGGCCGCCGATCCGCACCGTCGTGCACACCGCGGGCGTCGGCATCCTCATTCCGCTGGCCACCACCACCCTTCAGGAGTTCGCCGAAGGCGCCGAGGCCAAGCAGTCCGGCGTCGCCCACCTCGACGCGCTCTTCTCCGACGACCGGCTCGACGCGTTCATCGTCTTCTCCTCCGTCGCCGGTCTCTGGGGCAGCGGCGACCACGGCGCCTACGCCGCCTCCAACGCCTACGCCGACGCCGTGGCCGAACACCGCCGCGCCCGCGGCCTGGCCGGCACCTCCATCCCCTGGGGCATCTGGAGCGACGAGGGCGGCGGCATGGCCCTCGAAGTCGTACAGGAACAACTGCGCTGGCGCGGCATCCCGTTCATGGACCCGACTCTCGCGGTCCGGGCCATGCAGCAGGTCCTCGACCGCGACGAATGCCTGGTCGCCGTCGCCGACATCGACTGGGAGCGGTTCGTCCCCGTCTTCACCGCCGCCCGCCCCCGCCCCCTGCTCACCGAAGTCCCCGAGGTCGCCGCACTGCTGCGCGCCGAGGAGGACCGTGACCGTCGCGACACCCCCGACACCGAGACCTCCGGCCTGGTCACCCGTCTGCGGGCCCTGAGCACCGACGACCAGGACCAGGCCGTCCTCGACCTGGTGCGCGGCCAGGTCGCCGCCGTACTCGGCCACAGCACCCCCAACACCGTCGAGGTCGGCCGGGCCTTCCGCGAGCTGGGCTTCGACTCACTGACCTCGGTCGAGCTGCGCAACCGGCTCAACACCACCACCGGACTGCGGTTGCCGGTCACCGTCATCTTCGACCGGCCCACGGTCACCGCGCTCGCCCGCCACGTCCGCGAGGAACTCGTCGGCGCTCCGGACGGCCTGCCCGTCCCGGCCGCCGCACCCGTCCCGGCCAACGTGCCTGCCGACGACGATCCGATCGTCATCGTCTCCATGAGCTGCCGCTACCCCGGTGGCGCCGACACCCCCGAACGGCTCTGGGAGATCCTCGCCGAGGGCCGCGACGTCATCGACGCCTTCCCCGACGACCGCGCCTGGGACCTCGACGCCCTGTACGACCCGGACCCCGACCGCGAAGGCACCTGCTACGCCCGCGAAGGCGGCTTTGTCCACGACGCGGGCCACTTCGACCCCGGCTTCTTCGGTATCTCCCCGCGCGAGGCCATCGCGATGGACCCCCAGCAGCGGCTGCTGCTGGAGACCTCGTGGGAGGCCCTGGAACGCGCGGGACTGCTTCCCGACTCCCTGCGCGGCACCCCCGTCGGCGTGTTCGTCGGCGCCGCCAACCAGGGCTTCGGCGGCCTCGACAACCTGCCCGAGGGCGTCGAGGGCCACATCGTCACCGGCAGCGCCACCAGCGTCCTGTCCGGCCGGATCGCCTACACCCTCGGTCTTGAGGGCAGCGCCGTCACCATCGACACCGCCTGCTCCTCCTCTCTCGTCGCCCTCCACATGGCCGTTCAGGCGCTGCGCTCCGGCGAGTGCTCGATGGCACTCGCGGGTGGCGTCGCCGTCATGGTGGAACCGATCGGCTTCATCGGCTTCGCCCGTACCCGGGGTGTCGCCCCGGACGGCCGCTCCAAGGCGTTCGCCCAGGCAGCCGACGGCATGGGCCTCGCGGAGGGCGCCGGCATGCTGCTGCTGGAGCGGCTCTCCGACGCCCGCCGCAACGGCCACCCCGTCCTCGCCGTGGTCCGCTCCTCCGCCCTCAACCAGGACGGCGCCAGCAACGGTCTGAGCGCCCCGAGCGGCCCGGCTCAGCAGCAGGTCATCAGGGCGGCCCTCACCAGGGCCGGCCTCTCCACCGCCGACATCGACGCCGTCGAGGCGCATGGTACGGGCACGACGTTGGGTGACCCGATCGAGGCGCAGGCGCTGCTGGCCACGTACGGGCAGGGCCGTGACGCCGAGAGTCCGTTGTGGTTGGGGTCGTTGAAGTCGAACATCGGCCACACGCAAGCCGCTTCGGGTGTGGCGGGTGTGATGAAGATGGTGCTGGCGATGCAGCACGGTGTGCTGCCGCGGACGCTGCACGTGGACGAGCCGACCCCGCATGTGGATTGGTCCACGGGTGCGGTGTCGTTGTTGACGGAGGCGGTGGAGTGGCCTGGTGGTGGGGGTCGTCCGCGTCGGGCGGGTGTGTCGTCGTTCGGGGTGAGTGGGACGAACGCGCATGTGGTGTTGGAGGAGGCGCCTGTGGAGGTGCTGGAGGAGGCTCCGGAGGAGGTCTCCGGGCCTGTCGGTGACCGGGGTGTGGTGTTCGAGGCTG
>NZ_QQNA01000074.1 GCF_003346515.1 Streptomyces corynorhini | reverse complement strand
CTATGCGGCGGCGAATGCGTTCTTGGATGCTTTTGCCGGGGTGCGGCGTTCGGCTGGTCTGCCGGCTGTTGCGCTGGCGTGGGGTCCCTGGGCTCCGGGTGCGGGGATGACGGCGGAGTTGAGTGAGGCGGATCTGCGGCGTATGGCGCGTGGTGGTATGCGTCCGCTGGCTCCTGAGACGGGTCTGGCGTTGTTGGATGTGGTGTTGGGGGCGGGGTCGTCTGTTGATGGGGCGGTGGTGGTGCCGGTTCATTTGGATGTGGCGGGGTTGCGTGGTGGTGGGGGTGAGTTGCCGTGGTTGTTGCGTGGTCTGGTGCGGGTGCCGGTGCGTCGGGTGGTGGAGGTGTCGGCTGATGCGGGTGGTGGTGTTGGTCTGAGGCAGCGTGTGGTGGGGCTTGCTGAGGGTGAGCGTGAGAAGTTTGTTCGGGATCTGGTGTGTGGGCAGGCGGCTTCTGTTCTGGGGTATGGGTCGGCGGGTGAGGTTGATGCGGAGCAGCCGTTCAAGGCTCTTGGTTTCGATTCGCTGACGTCGGTGGAGTTGCGTAACAGGGTGGGTGGTGTGACGGGTCTGCGGTTGCCCGCGACGCTGGTCTTCGACTATCCGACGCCGTCCGCGCTCGCACGTCATCTCCTGACCGAACTGGTCGGTGAAGGCGAGTCCGTCGCAGACGGTCTTCCGCTGGTGCCGTCCGTCGTGGGCGAGGACCCGATCGTGATCGTGGGTATGGCGTGCCGGTTCCCTGGCGGTGTGGGTTCTCCGGAGGATCTGTGGCGTCTGGTCAGTGAGGGTGGCGACGCGATAGGCGGCTTCCCGACCGATCGTGGTTGGGACCTGGAGGGTCTCTACGATCCCGAGCCGGGTACGCCGGGCCGGGTGTACGTCCGCGACGGTGGCTTCCTGCACGAGGCCGCCGAGTTCGATTCGGGGCTGTTCGGTATCTCGCCGCGTGAGGCGCTTGCCATGGATCCCCAGCAGCGTCTGCTGCTGGAGACGTCCTGGGAGGTCCTGGAGCGGTCCGGTATCGACCCGGCCACCCTGCGCGGCAGCCGCACCGGCGTCTTCGCCGGCGCCATGGCCCAGGACTACGGCACCCTCCTGCGCGCCGGTGAACTCGACTCCGGCGGCTACCTCATGACAGGTAACACCGGCAGCGTGGCCTCCGGCCGTATCGCGTACACGTTCGGCTTCGAGGGCCCTGCGGTGACGGTGGACACGGCGTGCTCGTCGTCGCTCGTCGCGCTGCACCTGGCGGCTCAGGCGCTGCGTTCGGGCGAGTGCGATCTCGCGCTTGCCGGTGGTGTGACCGTGATGTCGACGCCGGACACCTTCGTGGAGTTCTCACGGCAGCTGGGGCTCGCGACGGATGGCCGGTGCAAGGCGTTCGGGGATGGCGCGGATGGTACGGCGTGGGCCGAGGGTGTGGGCCTGCTCGTGGTGGAGCGGCTCTCGGACGCACGGCGCCATGGCCACGACGTGCTCGCCGTGGTGGCGGGATCCGCCGTCAACCAGGATGGTGCGTCGAACGGTCTGACAGCCCCCAACGGTCCTTCGCAGCAGCGGGTGATCCGGCAGGCGCTGGCCGGTGCGGGTCTGTCGCCTGCGGACGTCGATGCGGTCGAGGCGCACGGTACGGGTACCCCGTTGGGTGACCCGATCGAGGCGCAGGCGCTTTTGGCGACGTACGGGCAGGACCGTGAGCGTCCGCTGTGGCTGGGGTCGTTGAAGTCGAACGTGGGTCACGCGCAGGCGGCTGCCGGTGTGGGTGGTGTGATCAAGATGGTGATGGGGATGCGCCACGGCGTGCTGCCCCGGACCCTGCACGCCGCTGAGCCGTCGTCGCACGTGGACTGGTCGGCGGGCGATGTGCGTCTGTTGACGGAGAACGTCGACTGGGAGCAGACGTCGCTCGACCGCCCCCGCCGCGCGGGTGTGTCGTCCTTCGGTATCAGCGGGACCAACGCCCACGTGATCCTTGAGCAGGCCCCGGCGCACGATGCCGCCGAGGCGCCGACCGACACCCCGACCGGCAGCGACGCCGGAAGTGTGCTCCTGCCGTTGTCCGCCGCCGAACCAGGCGCGCTGCGCGGCCAGGCCGAACGGCTCGCGGCTCTGCTCGCGGACGGCTCCGCGCCGTCGTACCGGGAGGTCGCCCGTACCCTCGCGTCCACCCGGTCCTCGCTCGAACACCGTGCGGTGGTCGTAGCAGCGGACCGGGAGGAGGCACTGAGCGGCCTTCGCGCGCTGGCCGACGCAGACGAGGGCACCGCCTCCCACGTCATCGCCGACGCGGCACCCGACAGCGTCGGTCCCCTGGTGTTCCTGTTCGCCGGGCAGGGCGCCCAGCGTGTCGGCATGGGGCGTGAGTTGTACGCGGCGTACCCCGCCTTCGCGGAAGCCTTCGACGCCGTCGACGCGGAACTCCCCTTCTCCCTCAAGAGCGTTGTCCTCGACGAGGACGCGGACGCCGACCGGTTGAACCGGACCGAGTTCGCGCAACCCGCCCTGTTCGCCCTCGAAGTGGCCCTGTTCCGGCTGCTTGAGTCATGGGGCGTGCGGCCCGACCTCCTGCTCGGCCACTCGATCGGTGAGATCGCCGCCGCGCATGTCGCCGGGGTGTGGTCGCTGTCGGACGCCTGCCGTCTGGTGGAGGCACGAGGCAGGCTGATGCAGGCACTGCCCGACGGCGGCGCCATGATCGCGCTCCAGGCGGGCGAGGGCGAGGTACGGCCTCTCCTGGACGACCAGGTCGGAATCGCGGCGGTCAACGGTGCCGAGGCGGTCGTTGTCGCGGGTGCCGAGGACGCCGTCGAGAGGATCGCCGCCCACTTCCGCGGCCTCGACCGGCGGACCACCCGGCTCCGGGTCAGCCACGCCTTCCACTCCCCGCTCATGGAGCCCATGCTCGACGCGTTCCGCGCTGTCGTGGAGAGCCTGACCTACCACCAGCCGCGACTGGCCGTCGTGTCGTCACTCACCGGCGAACTCGCCGATCAGGACGAGCTGATGGCACCCGACCACTGGGTACGGCACGCCCGCGACGCGGTCCGATTCGCGGACGGCGTCCGGCGCGCGGAGACCGAAGGCGCCCGCACCTGGCTGGAGTTGGGACCGGACACCACACTCACCGCGCTCGCCCGCGCCGAGGCGGGCAACGGACAGCCGGAGCAGGCCCTGTTCGTGTCGGCGCTTCGCAAGGACCGCGACGAGACCGGCACGCTGCTCACCGCCGTGGGCGCGCTCTACACCCGCGGCACCACACCCGACTGGTCCGCCCTGTACACCGGCACCCCGGCCGGCCGGGTCGACCTGCCGACGTACGCCTTCCAGCGGCAGCGCTTCTGGCCGGGCGCCCCCAGCCTCGTCACCGGCGACCCCGCCGGGCTCGGGCTCACGGCCTCCGGGCACCCGCTGCTCGGCGCCGAGGTGACCCTCGCGGACGGCGGCGGAACCCTGCTCACCGGCAGGCTCGCCCTGACCACGCACCCGTGGCTCCGTGACCACGCCGTCGCCGGGACCGTACTCTTCCCCGGCACCGGCTTCCTTGAGCTGGCTCTCCAGGCCGGACTCCGCGTCGGCTGCCCGCGGGTGGCCGACCTGACACTGGAGGCCCCGCTCGTCCTGGGCGAGGAAGGCGCCGTCCGCGTACAGGTCGCCGCCGGGGCCCCGGACGCCACGGGACGCCGTACGGTGTCCGTCCACTCGCAGACCGAGGCGCCCGGCGGGGCCACCTCGGAATGGGTCCGCCACGCCGGTGGGTTCCTCGACCCGCGGCACGACGCCCCCGCCGGCGACCTGTCCGTCCTGCCGCCCGCCGACGCCGAATCCGTCCCGCTGGACGACTTCTACCCGCGGCTCGCGGACGAGGGATACGCCTACGGTCCCGCCTTCCAGGGTCTGCACTCCGTCTGGCGCCACGGCGACGACGTGTACGCCGACGTCCGGCTGCCCGCCGGACAGCAGCAGGACGAGGCCCCCCGTCACGGACTCCACCCGGCTCTCCTGGACGCCGTGCTGCACGCCTGGCTCGCCGCCGGGCGCGCGACGCCCGACGCCTCCGACGGCGTCCGGCTCCCCTTCTCGTGGAGCGGGGTCGACCTGACGGCGATCGGCGCCTCCGCCGTACGGGTGCGGCTGACGCGGGTCGACGACGACACCCTGACGCTCGCCCTCGCCGACACCGGAGGCGGCGCCGTGGCCCGCGTCGACGCGCTCACCCTGCGGGAGCTGAGCACGGACGCCCTCGCCCCCGCCACCGGGGACCCGAGCGGCGCGCACGACGCGCTGTTCCGGGTGGAGTGGAGCGCGCTGTCCGCCCCGGCCGCCGCCGGTCCCGCCGCGAACTGGGCGGTCCTGGGCGCCGGTATCGCCGGACTTCCCGAGGCCCCCGGCGGGCACTACGCCGACCTCGCGGCCCTCGTCGCCGCTGTCGCCGCCGGGACACCCCTGCCCGACGTCGTCCTCGCCGCCTGCGCGACGGACTCCGGCTCCGCGCCGTCGCCCGCCGCGGACGCGCCGACATCCCCGGCGCCGACGGTGGAAGCCACCCGTACGGGACTGCACCGCACCCTCTCCCTCGTACAGACCTGGCTCGCCGACGACCGCTTCGGCGCCGCCCGGCTGGTCCTGGTGACCCGGCAGGCCGTGCCCGCCGACGGGGACGGCACGCCCGTCGACCCGGCCGCCGCGGCCGTCTGGGGCCTGGTCCGGTCCGCGCAGTCGGAGCACCCCGGCCGGCTCGTCCTGCTCGACCTCGCCCCCGAACAACCCACCCCCGGCCTCGCGGCGACCGCCGCTCCCGCCGCGACCGCCGCTCCCGCCCCGGCCGCCCTCGACCTCGGGCCCGCGCTGGCGTCCGGCGAACCGCAGCTCGCGCTGCGCGACGGCATCGCCCACGCGCCACGCCTGGCGCCCGCCGGAACCGGCGGCGCCATGCTGCCGCCTGCCGACGCACCCGTGTGGCGGCTCGACGTCACCACGCCCGGCACCCTCGACAGCCTCGCCCTCGTCCCCTGCCCCGAGGCGACCGCCCCTCTCGCCCCCCGCGAGGTCCGGGTCGCGATGCGCGCCACCGGCGTCAACTTCCGCGACGTCCTGGTCGCCCTGGGCATGCTCGACCGTGAGGTGCCCGGCCGCGAAGGCGCGGGTGTGGTTCTGGAGATCGGCGAGGCCGTCACCGGGCTCGCCCCCGGCGACCGGGTCCTCGGACTGTTCTCCGGTGCGTACGGACCGCTCGCCGTGACCGACCACCGACTCCTCGCCCGCCGGCCCGACCACTGGAACTTCGTCGAGGCCGCCGCGGCGCCGATCGTGTTCCTCAGCGCCTACCACGGCCTCGTCGACCTGGCCGATCTGCGCCGAGGCGAGTCCGTCCTCGTCCACGCCGGTACCGGTGGCGTCGGCATGGCCGCCGTACAGCTCGCCCGGCACCTCGGCGCCGAGGTCTTCGCCACCGCGTCCCCCGCCAAGTGGGACACCCTGCGCGCCATGGGACTGGACGACGAGCACATCGCGTCCTCGCGCGACACCTCCTTCGAGGAGAAGTTCCGGAACGTGACCGCGGGACGCGGCGTCGATGTCGTCCTCAACTCCCTGGCCCGCGAGCTGATCGACGCCTCGTTCCGGCTGCTGCCGCGCGGCGGACGCTTCATCGAGATGGGCAAGACGGACCCGCGCGACCCGCACACCGTCGCCACCGACCACCCCGGCGTCGCCTACCAGGCGTTCGACCTGCGGGACGTCGACCCCGACCACACCGCCGACATGCTCGCCCACATCCTCGACCTGTTCGAACAGCGGGCGCTGCGGCCCCTGCCCGTCACCACCTGGGACGTACGGCGGGCCCCCGAAGCCTTCCGCTACCTGAGCCAGGCCCGCCACACCGGCAAGATCGTCCTCACCGTGCCCGAGGTGCCCCTCGACCTCGCCCGCACCCCGGTCGCCGACACCCCGGGCCTGCTGTCCGCCGAGACACAGAGGGCTTACGGAACCGTCCTCGTCACCGGAGGCACCGGCACCCTCGGCGCCCTGTTCGCCCGGCACCTGGTGACCCGGCACGGCGTACGCCACCTGCTGCTCACCAGCCGCAGCGGCCCTGACGCGCCGGGCGCGGCCGACCTCGTCGCCGACCTCACCGAACTCGGCGCCACCGTCACCGTCGCCGCCTGCGACGCCGCCGACCGGGACGCCCTGGCAGCCCTGCTCGACAGCGTCCCCGCCGCGCACCCGCTGACCGCCGTCGTGCACGCCGCCGGCATCCTGGACGACGGCATCCTCGACGCCCTGACGCCCGACCGCGTCGACCACGTCCTCCTCCCCAAGGCGCAGGCCGCCTGGAACCTGCACGAGCTGACCCGTGAACGCGACCTGTCGGCGTTCGTGATGTTCTCCTCGGTCGCCGCGACCTTCGGCAGCCAGGGCCAGGCCAACTACGCCGCCGCCAACGCCTTCCTCGACGCCCTCGCCCAGCACCGCCGCTCCCAGGGACTGCCCGCCCTGTCCCTGGCCTGGGGGCTGTGGGACACCGGCAGCGGCATGGGAGGCACCCTCGGCGCCGCCGACCTGCGGCGCATCGGCCGCATGGGCCTCGCCCCACTGCCCGCCGACATGGGCCTCGCCCTGTTCGACACGGCCCTCACCGCCGACCAGCCGCTCCTGCTGCCCACCCGCCTCGCCCTCGCCGACCTGGAACAGCGTGGCACCGAACCCCCCGCCATCCTGCGCGCCCTGGTCCGTACCCCGGTCCGGCGCGCCGCCCCGGTCAGCACCGATCACACCAGCGGCGCGG
The DNA here is from genome assembly GCF_003346515.1 of Streptomyces corynorhini. Classification (GTDB taxonomy): domain Bacteria; phylum Actinomycetota; class Actinomycetes; order Streptomycetales; family Streptomycetaceae; genus Streptomyces; species Streptomyces corynorhini. The sequence continues at coordinate 2,027 of NZ_QQNA01000074.1, read as the reverse complement.
GCGACACCGACAGCGCCCCCGCCGTCTCGTTCACCGAGCAGCTGCGGCCGCTGCGCGCCGAGGAGCGGGAGCAAGCCGCGCTGGAACTGGTCCGCACCCACACCGCCGCCGTCCTCGGCCAGTCCGACCCCGAATCCGTCGACGCCGACAGGCCGTTCAAGGCGCTCGGCTTCGATTCCCTCACCGCCGTCGAGATGCGCAACCGTCTCGGCGCCGCAACCGGGCTGACCCTGAAGGCCACCCTGATCTTCAGCTATCCCACCCCCCAGGTACTCGCCCGATACCTCCTGGAGCAGTGCGCCCCGCACGAGCCGCGCCCCGCGGAGGTCGTCCTCGCCGAACTCGTCCGGCTGGAGTCCGTCATGGCGGGTCTCGACCGGCCCCAGGACACCCCGGACGACGAAGGCGACGGACTCGACGACCAGGTCACCGCCCGCATCCGCGACCTGCTGGCCCGCTGGACCGGTGGCACCGGCACGGACACGGCGAACGGCGAGGGCGATTCCGCCGCCGACGGCGGCACGACTACCAGCGGCACCGGACTTGAGTCCGCGACGGACGACGAAATGTTCGACCTCATCAACAAAGAGCTGGGCATTTCCTGACCCCGACCGACCCCGGACCGCGCAGGACCGACGTTCCCGGACCCCTCTGGGGGGATCCTCCTAGGAAGTGGCATCAAATGGCGAGCAACGAAGAGAAGCTGCGGGACTACCTCAAGCTGGTCACGGCCGACCTTCGTCAGACACGCAAGCGTCTCCAGGAAATCGAGGAGCAGCAGCAGGAACCCATCGCGATCGTCGGCATGGGTTGCCGCTTCCCGCACGGTGCTGACACTCCCGAGGAGATGTGGCGGCTGCTGGCGTCCGGCACCGACGCCGTGACGCCCTTCCCCACCGACCGCGACTGGGACCTCGACGCCCTGTACGACCCGGACCCCGACCAGCCCGGCACCTCGTACGTCCGCGAGGGCGGCTTCCTCCACGAGGCGCCGCTGTTCGATGCCGAGTTCTTCGAGATCTCGCCGCGTGAGGCCCAGGCCATGGACCCGCAGCAGCGCCTCCTCCTGGAGACCTCCTGGGAGGCCGTGGAGCGTGCCGGGATCGTCCCCGCCGCTCTGCGCGCCACCCGCACCGGAGTGTTCGTCGGCGCCATCTCCCAGGACTACCAGCCCCGGTCCAAGGAGGCCCAGGCCGATCTCGGCGGCCACATCCTCACCGGCAGCACCACCAGCGTCGCCTCCGGCCGCATCGCCTACACCCTCGGCCTGGAGGGGCCCGCCGTCACCGTCGACACGGCCTGCTCGTCGTCCCTCGTCGCCCTGCACCTCGCCGTCCGCTCCCTGCGCTCCGGCGAATGCGACCTCGCGCTCGGCGGCGGCGTCACCGTCATGTCCGGGCCCGAGATGTTCGTCGACTTCGGCCGCCAGCGCGCCCTCGCGGCCGACGGCCGCTGCAGAGCGTTCTCCGCCGCGGCCAACGGCTTCGGCCCTGCGGAGGGCACCGGCATGCTCCTCCTGGAACGGCTCTCCGACGCCCGCCGCAACGGCCACCCCGTCCTCGCGGTGATCCGCGGCAGCGCCGTCAACCAGGACGGCGCCTCCAACGGCCTCACCGCCCCCAACGGGCCCGCGCAGGAACGTGTCATCCGCGACGCTCTCACCGACGCGGGACTCACCGGCCCCGACATCGACGCCATCGAGGCGCACGGCACGGGCACCCCGCTCGGCGACCCCATCGAGGCCGAGGCCCTCCTCGCCACCTACGGCTCCGCGCGCCCCGAGGACCGCCCGCTGTGGCTGGGCTCCATCAAGTCCAACATCGGCCACACCCAGGCCGCCGCCGGAGTCGCCGGCATCATCAAACTCGTCCTCTCGCTGCACCACGACGTGCTGCCCCGCACCCTGCACGCCGACGAGCCGTCCCCGCACATCGACTGGACGGCCGCGGACCTGCGCCTGCTCACCGACGAGCAGCCCTGGCCCGCCCACGCCGACCGCCCCCGCCGCGCCGCCGTCTCGTCCTTCG
>NZ_QQNA01000073.1:28967-29476 GCF_003346515.1 Streptomyces corynorhini | reverse complement strand
CGCCCTGCACCTGCGGATCGGCCCGGCGGACGGCGAAGGCAACCGGCCCCTCGGCGTGCACTCCCGCGCCGCCGACGCCCACCCCGACCGGCCCTGGACCCTGCACGCCGACGGCATCCTCGCCACCGGCACCCGCACCGCGCCCGCCGACCCCGCCCTGTTCACCGCCTGGCCCCCGCCCGGCGCCGACCCCCTGCCCGTCGAGGACACCTACGACCGCCTCGCGGCCGCCGGATTCGGCTACGGCCCCCTCTTCCAGGGCCTGCGCGCCGCCTGGAGCCTGGACGGCGACGTGTACGCCGAGACCGTCCTGCCCGAGCAGGCCCACGCCGACACACCCGGATACGGCCTGCACCCCGCGCTGCTCGACGCCGCCCTGCACGCCACCGCCTACCTGCTGGACGACTCCGTGTCCGGCCGCATGCCCTACTCCTGGCGGGACGTCTCCCTGCACGCCACGGGCGCCACCGCCCTGCGCGTCCGGCTCTCCGCCCGCGGCACCGACGCCG
>NZ_QQNA01000073.1:0-28827 GCF_003346515.1 Streptomyces corynorhini | reverse complement strand
GGGCTGCGCAGCCCCGGCGCGGCCACCGCCTGGGGTCTGGTCCGCTCCGCCCAGTCCGAACACCCCGACCGGTTCGTCCTCGTCGACACCGACACGGCACCCGCCTCGCTGACGGCCCTGCCCGCCGCCCTCGACCGGTCCGAACCCCAACTCGCCCTGCGCGAAGGCATCGTGCACCTGCCGCGCCTCGAACGCACCGGGCCGGAAGCCGCCCTGCGGCCCCCGCACGCCGTCGCCGCCACCGCCTGGCGTCTCGACACCGTCCGCAAGGGCACCCTCGACGGCCTCGCCCTCGTCCCCGCCCCCGACGCCGAACGCCCCCTCGCCGAAGGCGAGATACGCCTCGCCGTCCGCGCCGCGGGCGTCAACTTCCGCGACGTCCTCAACGCCCTCGGCATGTACCCGGGCCCCGCCCGCGACTTCGGCCTCGAAGGCGCCGGTGTGATCACCGAGACCGGGCCGGGCATCACCCACCTCGCCGTCGGCGACCGCGTCATGGGCATGTTCCCCTCCGCGTACGGGCCGCTCGCCGTCGCCGACGCGCGCACCGTCGCCCGCGTCCCCGACGGCTGGAGCTTCGCCCAGGCCGCGACGGTCCCCATCGTCTTCCTCACCGCCTACTACGCTCTCGTCGACCTCGGCGCCGTCGACCCCGGCGACCGTGTCCTCGTCCACGCGGCGGCCGGCGGCGTCGGCATGGCCGCCACCCAGCTCGCCCGGCACCTCGGCGCCGAGGTCTACGCCACCGCGAGCCCCGGCAAACACCACGTCCTGCGCGCGGCGGGACTCGACACCGACCACATCGCCTCCTCCCGCGACCTCGCCTTCGAGGACACCTTCCGCACCTCCACCGGCGGACGGGGCGTCGACCTCGTCCTGGACTCCCTCGCCGGAGAGTTCGTGGACGCCTCCCTGCGGCTGCTGTCCGGCGGCGGACACTTCCTGGAGATGGGCAAGACCGACATCCGTGACGCGGGCGAGGTCGCCGCCCGCCACCCCGGCGTCCTGTACCGCGCCTTCGACCTCATCGAGGCCGGACCCGACCGCATCGGCGAGATGCTCACCACGCTCGTCGGCCTCTTCGAGACCGGCGTCCTCACCCCGCTGCCCGTCACACCCTGGGACGTACGCCGCGCCCCCGACGCGTTCCGCCACATGTCCCAGGCCCGGCACATCGGCAAGGTCGTCCTCACCGTGCCCGCCCCCCTCGCCCCCGAGGGCACCGTGCTGGTCACGGGCGGCACCGGCGGCCTCGGCGCGCTCCTCGCCCGCCACCTCGTCACGGAGCACGGCGTACGCCACCTGCTGCTCGCCTCCCGGTCAGGACCCGACGCCCCCGGCGCCGCGCAACTGGTCTCCGAACTCACCGAGTTGGGTGCCGAGGTGCGCATCGAGGCCGCCGACGTCGCCGACCGCGCCCAGGCCGCCGCCCTGCTCGCCGCCGTACCCGACCGCCACCCCCTGACGGCCGTCGTGCACGCCGCAGGAGTCCTGGACGACACGGTGGTCGAACAGCTCGACCCCGAGCGCCTCGCCGCCGTCCTGCGCCCCAAGCTCGACGCCGCCGCACACCTCCACGACCTCACCCGCGGCCTCGACCTGTCCGCGTTCGTCCTCTTCTCGTCCGCGGCCGGTACCCTCGGCGCCCCCGGCCAGGCCAACTACGCCGCCGCCAACGCCTTCCTCGACGCCCTCGCCGAACACCGCCGCGCCCTCGGCCTGCCCGCCCTCTCCCTGCCCTGGGGCCCCTGGTCCCGCACCACCGGCATGACCGGCGGCCTCACCGACACCGACATCGGCCGCATGGAACGTGCCGGGCTGCCGCCGCTGGCCCCCAAGTCGGGCCTCGCCCTCTTCACGGAGGCCCTCGACCAGCCAGGCGCCGTCCGCCTGCCCCTCGCCGTGGACACCACCCGGCTCGGCGCAGACGGCCCGGTGCCGCCCCTGTTCGCCGGGCTCGCCCGCGCCCGCCGCACGGTCGCGGGCAGCGGCTCGCTGACGCTGCCCGCCACCGGGCCCGACCTCGCGGCCGAACTCGCCGCGCTCGACCCCGCCCAACGCCGTCGCCGGCTCGTCGACGAGGTCTGCCGTCAGGTCGCCGCCGTCCTGGGCCACTCCTCGGCGACCGCCGTCGACTCCAAGCAGTCCTTCAAGGAACTCGGCTTCGACTCGCTCACCGCCGTCGAACTGCGCAACCGTATGAACGCGGCCGCCGGTGTCCTGCTGCCCGCGACCCTCGTCTTCGACTACCCCACTCCCGCGGCGCTCGCCGAACACCTCCACCGCGAGCACTTCGCGTCCGACGCGGACGAGAACGGCGCACCCGGCGGCGACCCGGCATCCGGTGTGCCCGACGAGGCGACCCTCCGCAGGCTGCTGATCTCCATCCCGCTCACCCGGTTCCGCGAATCGGGTCTGCTCGACGCGGTCCTCGGCCTCGCCACCGCCACCCCGCCCCCCGGCACGAAGAGCGGCGCAGGCCCGGACACCGACCCCGTCGCCGGACTCGACGTCGACGACATGGACGTCGACGACCTCGTCCGGATGGCCCTCGGTGCCGACGACTGAGCACACGGCGACGGCCCCGACGCGCTCCGGGCACCGTAGCCCGGACCCCACGGCGCGGGCAGCGGACGGCCGACGACCCCGGGAACCACTTCACGACGGCGCGGGCGCACGTCCCTGTCGCGGGCTGTCCCACCGCCCGTACCGACACCGTCCCGCCGCCGGTCGCGGTCGCCCGGCCCACCGAACCGAGGGAGCATGATGCGGGTCCTGTTCGTCACCCTGTCGGAGAAGTCCCATGTGTATCTGATGGCACCGCTGGCCTGGGCGCTCACCGCGGCGGGCCACGACGTACGCATGGCGAGCCAGCCGATGGCCACCGACACCATCACCCGCGCCGGACTCACCGCCGTGCCCGTCGGCAGCGACCACGGCATCCACCAGGACATGACCGCCTTCCGCGAGTCGCAGGACTACCGGACGGCGAACTGGAGCCGCTGCGAGCGCCCCGACGTCGACTGGGCGGAGCTGAAGGAGCGCTACGAGCTGAGCGTGCCGTACGCGTTCGCCGTCTACAACGACTCCATGATCGAGGACCTGGCAGCCTTCGCACAGGACTGGCGGCCCGACGTCGTCGTGCGCGACCCGCTCGCCTACGCAGGTGCCGTCGCCGCCCGGGTCGCCGGGGCCGCCCACGTCCGCCTGATGTGGTGCGCCGATGTGTGGGGCCGTACCCGCCAGACCTATCTGGAGCTGATGAACGAACAGCCCGAGGCGGAGCGCACCGACCCCCTCGCGCAGTGGCTGGGGTCCTGGTCGAAGACGTACGGGTTCTCCTTCGACGAGGAGATGGTGCAGGGCCAGGCCACCATCAGCACCCTCCCCGCCTCCCTCGCCCTGCCCACCGCCTCGCCCGAACTCCCCATGCGGCACATCCCCTACAACGGCCGCGCGGTCGTCTGGGACTGGCTGCGCGAGCCCCCGAAGCGGCCGCGGATCTGCCTGAGCCTCGGCGCCTCCAACACCGAGGACTACGGCGGCGACTACGTGTCGGTGCCGGAGATCCTCGACGCCCTCGCCGAGGACGACGTCGAAGTGGTCGCCGCGCTGCTGCCCGTGCAGCGCGAGGCCCTCGGCACGCTGCCCGCCAACGCCCGCGCCGTCGACTCCGTCGCCCTGCACACTCTTCTGCCGACCTGCTCGGCCATCATCCACCACGGCGGCTACGGCAGCTTCGCCACGGCCATGGCCCACGGTGTGCCCCAGCTCATGCTCTCCACCATGGTGTCCGACCACGAACTGCGCGGCCGGGCCCTGCAACGCGTCGGAGCGGGCGTTTACGTCCACCACGGTGACGTCACCGCCGAGAAGGTACGTGACCACCTCCGGCGCTTCGTCGGGGAGCCCGGTCACGCGGACGCCGCCCGCAGGCTGCGCGAGGAGGCCGAGGCCATGCCGAGCCCCCGGGAGGTCGTCACCTCCCTCGAACGCCTCGCGAAACTCTCCTGACGGGCCTCTCCCGGCCGACGGGGACGACCGCGAGGAACCGAGCACCGAGCAGTACGAGCACCGGCACCGAGCACCGGCACCGAGCACCGAGCAGTACGAGCACTGAGAGAGACAGGACCCATGAAGATCAACGTGGACCGTGACCGCTGCGTCGGATCCGGCAACTGTGTGGCTGTCGCCCCCGGCGTCTTCGATCAGAACGACGACGGCTTCGTCGAGCTTCTCCTGGCCGAGCCGACGCAGGACCAGCACGCCGCCGCGACCGAGGCCGAACTCATCTGCCCCTCCGGAGCGGTCGAGATCGACTCCTGACGTTCCGGACCCGCGCCGACGGCGGTCGGGCCCGCCCCGCTCCACGGGACGGGCCCGACCGCCGTTCCCCTCTCAGGGGGCGTAGCACGCCTCCACCTCGTCGGTGAACGCCTCCGTCACCACCGTGCGCTTGACCTTCAGCGACGGCGTCAGGTAGCCGTTCTCCGGGGTGAACTCCACCGGCAGGACGCGGAATCTGCGGACCGACTCCGCCTGTGACACCGCGGCGTTCCCGAGATCCACGGCCGCCTGGAGTTCGACCCGCAGGTCCGGATCGTCGAGCAGGTCGGTCACCGTCGCCGCGGCGGACTTGCCCGCGTTCTCCTTCCAGACCGGGAAGTACTGGTGGTCGAGGGTGAGCAGCGCGGCCACGTACTTGCGGCCGTCTCCCACCACCACGGCGTGGCCGACCAGCGGGTGGCCGGTGATGCGGTCCTCCATGACGCCGGGAGAGACGTTCTTGCCGCCGCTGGTCACCAGGATCTCCTTGCTGCGGCCGGTGATCACGAGGAAGCCGTCGTCGTCCACGTGTCCCAGGTCGCCGGTGGCGAACCAGCCGTCGGTGAAGGACTCCGCGGTCGCCCCCTCGTCGTGCCAGTAGCCCTCGAAGACCGTCGGTCCCTTGATGAGGACGTCGCCTGAGCCGGAGATCCTGATCGACATGCCGGGCAGCGGCCTGCCCGCCGTGCCGGCGCGGAAGGCGTCGGGCGTGTTCATGGTGGCGGTCGAGGTGGTCTCGGTGAGCCCGTAGCCCTCCAGCACGGTGACCCCGACGGAGCGGAAGAGGTGGACGAGCCTCGGCGACAGGGCCGCGCCGCCCGACAGGACGTACTCGCAGCGTCCGCCGAAGACTTCGCGCAGCCTGGCGTAGACCAGCCGGTCGAAGACCGCGTGCCGCAGGCGCAGCAGCGGGCCGGGCGAATCGGTGGACGAGTGGGCGACCGCGGCGTCCACGGCGGCGTCGAAGATCTTGCCCTTGCCGGTGCTGTGGGCCTTCTGCCGGGCGCCCTGGTAGATCCTGTCCAGTACGTAGGGCACGGCGAGGACGAACGTCGGGCGGAACGTGGCGAGGTCGCTCACGGCGTCGCGGACGTTGCCGGTGTGGCCCAGGGTGACCCCGGCCCACACCGCGCCGATCTCGATCATCCGGCCGACGACGTGCGCCAGCGGCAGGAACAGCAGGGTGGACGCCCCGGCCGCGTCGTTCTTCCCGAACAGCGGGTGCAGCGCCGCCACGGCGCCCTGCGCCTCGGCGAGGAAGTTCGCGTGCGTCAGCACGCACCCCTTGGGCTTCCCGGTGGTGCCCGAGGTGTAGATGATGGTCGCGGCGTCGGAGTTCCCGGCCGCCCGGCGGTTGTCGTGGACCTCGGACTCGGGCACGGCGGCCCCCGCCTTGCTCAGCTCCTCCACCGCGTCGTCGATCCGCCACACCGGGGCGTCGCGGCCCGCCTTCGTGAAGGCGTCCCGGGTCAACTCCTCGTGCCGGTCGGTCTCCACGAGCGCCGCGCTCGCGCCGGAGTCGGCGACGATCCACTCGATCTGCTCGGCGGAGGAGGTGACGTAGACGGGCACGGAGACCGCGCGGACGGCCCAGATCGCGAAGTCGAAGAGGGTCCACTCGTAGCGGGTCGACGCGAGGAGCACCACCCGGTCGCCGGGGCGCGTCCCGGCGGCAATGAGCCCGCGCGCCACCTGGACGACCTCGTCGCGGAACTGCCGTGCGGTGACGGGCCGCCACCCCGAGGACGTCTTGCGGCGGAACGCGACGGAGTCGGGAATCCGTTCGGCGTTGGCGTGGACGAGTTCGGTGAGACCGCCGGTGACGGACACGGCGGGCAGCGGCGCGGTGGCTACCTCGCGCATGGAGGGCTCCTGGTGTTCGCATGAGGAATAGGTGCGTGAATCGCCCGGCCTCGGCGTCCCCGACCCGGACCGCACATTGTCCGCCGAGGTCCCGTTGCGCGGGACGGCCACCGCGGGCATCTCGCACCATGGTGAAACCGGATCTTATCAGCGCAAGAACATGCGCAGCGGCGACGGCCGCGGCCGCTCGGTATACGGGCGGCAAATTGTGCGTTCGGTTTCCATGAGAGCCGAATGGCTTGCCCTATTTTGTGGTAAGGGCCGTGAGCCGTCTACCCCGCCGGGGCTTCACTCGTACGAGTGATACAGTAACTGGCCTGATCTGTATGGTTGTTGATGTCCTGTGTTTGGCATCGGATGGACCGTCCTCCGCTGATCTTCGAGGGCCGGTACGCTGCGTTTTAGGGGTTTCCCTAGTGCTCGGCGCGTCACTTCGGGCATTCTTTCGGATATTCTTGGAAATCATGAAAGGTAAAGGATGCCGTGACTCGATCCGCTCCATTGCGCGGCCATGATCCCGGCGCTACCGGAATCCCCGTGACCTCCGACCGCACGGTCGCGGCCGAAGACGATCCCCGGCTGTTGTTCCTGTCCGTGGGCCGACGGGACCAGTTGTGCGCGCGGGTGTTCCCCGCGACGGCAGGGGACGACCGGACTCCCGTCGTCCTCGTCACGCCCGCCATGGGAATCGCCGCCACCTACTACGACCCGTTCGCGCGCGGGCTGGCCGCCGTCGGGTTCCCGGTCCTGGTCTGCGACCGGCGCGGACAGGGCGGCAGTACGCCGACGATCTCCCGCGCGTCGCGGTTCGGACAGCAGGAGATGGTGGCGGTCGACCTCCCGGCGGCCGTCGCGGCCGCGCGGCGGGAGTTCCCCGGCAGGCCCGTCGTCCTGCTCGGCCACAGCATCGGCGGCCAGCTCGCCACCGCCTACCTCGGCAGGCCGGAAGCGGACGCCGACGGACTGGTACTGATCGCCTCCGGCACACCGCACCACCGCGTCTACCCCTGGTACCGGAGCCTGCGCGTCCTGCTGGGCACCCAGGCCGCCGCGCTGCTGGGACGGGTGTGGGGCTACTTCCCCGGCGACCGGGTCGGGTTCGCCGGCCGGGAATCCGCCGGAGTCGTCCGCGACTGGGCGACGTTCGCGCGCACCGGCCGCTTCCGGCCCGCGGGCGCCGACCTGGACTACGAACGCGCCATGGCCGCGGCGGACGTTCCCGTCCTGGTGGTGTCGGTCGAGGGCGACGTCATGCACACTCCGGCGGCGATGGCCGCGCTCACGGCCAAGCTCGGGAGCACCCGGGTCACGCGGCGCCACTACACCGCGGCGGACGCCGGGCAGAAGCTCGACCGCTACCGGTGGGTCCGTGTCGAGGGCCCGTTGCCCTCCTGGACGAAGAGCTGGTGGCAGGACGTCACGACCGCCGAGAGGAGAGAGCAGGCATGAGCGCTCCGGAGGGAACGACGGCGGAGGCCGCCGCCGCGATGGAGAACGTCCGCGCGCACGCGGGGGAGTGGGCGGCCCTGCCGCTCACGGACAAGCACGAGCTGCTGCTGCGCCTGCACGAGCGGGTCGGCCGGGTGGCCCAGGAGTGGGTGCGTTCCTCCTGCGAGGGCAAGGGCATCCCCCTCGGCTCGTCGCTGGAGAGCGAGGAGTGGCTGGCCGGTCCCTACTCGGTGCTGCTCTACACCCGGGCACTGGCCGGTACCGTCCGCACGCTCGCCGAGGACGGCAGCCCGCTGGACGGCGTGCGCGTCACACGGCGCCCCGACGGCAGGCTCGCCCTGCGGGTGCTGCCATACGACATGACGGACCGTCTGACCCTCAACGGGTTCGGTGCCGAGATGTGGACCGCGCCCGGTGTCACCGAGGCGGACCTCAGGGCCGGCAGTGCCCGGCGGCTGCGGGACAAGGACGTCACGGAAGGCGTGGCGCTCGTCCTCGGCGCGGGCAACGTCTCCCCGACCGCGCCCCTCGACGTGCTCTACAAGCTCTACCACGACAACGCCGTGGTGGTCTGCAAGGTCAGTCCGGTCAACGGCTACCTGCGGCCGGTGCTGGAAGAGGCGTTCGCCCCCTTCGTCGAGCGCGGGTTCGTCGCGTTCGTCTCCGGCGGCGCGGACGTCGGCGCCCAGGCCGTCGCCGACGAGCGGGCCGCCACCATCCACATCACCGGCAGCCTCGCCACCCACGACCGCATCGTGTTCGGCGGCGGCAGCGAGGGCGAGCGGCGCAAGGCCGACCGCGCCCCCGTCCTGCGCAAGACGATCACCAGCGAACTCGGCGGCGTCGGCGCGACCGTGATCCTGCCGGGACCGTGGAGCGCGGCGGACCTGCGCTTCCAGGCGTGGCACGTCGCCACGCAGAAGCTGAACAACAGCGGCTTCAACTGCACGGCCTCACAGGTCGTGGTGGTCCCCGAGGGCTGGGAGCTGGCGGACGCCTTCATCGCCGAGCTGCGCGCGGCCCTCAAGGCCGCCCCGCAGCGCCCCGGTTACTACCCGGGCGCCGACGGCCGGCTCGACGCGGCGCTGGCCGCGCATCCCGAGGCGGAGGACCTGGGCGCCGGATCCAACCGCAGACTGTTCGTCTCCCGGCTCGACCCGCGGGACACCGCGGAGCCGCTCTTCAACACGGAGTTCTTCGCTCCCGTCCAGGGAGTCGTACGGCTGCCCGGCACGCCCCCGGAATACCTGCGCGCCGCCGTCGAGTTCTGCAACAAAACGCTCGCGGGCACACTCGGCGTCAACCTCATCGCCCACCCCAGGACGCTCGCCGCGCTGGGCGGCACCCTCGACGACACCCTGGTCGCACTGCGCTTCGGCTCGATCGCGATCAACACGTGGACCTCGCTCGGCTACATCACACCGAGAGTCGGCTGGGGAGCCTTCCCCGGCAACGACACCAGCGACGCGGGCAGCGGCGTGGGGCTCACCCACAACGCCCTCCTCGTCGACCACGTCGAACGCACCATCCTGACCGGCCCGTTCCGTCCGGCACCCCGGTCGCTGCTGCACGGCGAGGCGGCGTTCATGCCGCTGCCGCCGTGGTTCCTCAACAGCAGGACCGGACACCGGACGGCACGCCTGCTCACGGAGTTCGCGGCCGATCCCAGTCCGCTGCGCCTCGCCGGTGTCGCTCTGTCCGCCGTCAGGAACTGACCACAACCGACCTACCCCCGTGCCCGGTTCCACTTCGGGGCCGGGCCGCCCAGAAGGAAAACCAGTGGACCACGTCAACCACTTCGACACCAAAGCGACGTACTGGATCATGCGGGCCGAGTACCTGGTCGGTTTCATCGCGTGCGTCGTCCTGATGCTCCTGCACTTCGGGGACATCCGGTGGTGGGCCGCCATCGTGCTGTTCTTCTCCATCGACATCATCGGCTACTACCCGGGCGCGATCGCCTTCCGCCGGGCCCGCGGCGGCCCGATCCACAAGGGCTACTACATCGTGTACAACACGATGCACAACTGGTTCGCGGCGGCCGCGCTCTGTGGCCTGTGGGTACTCCTGGCCGGCGGCCCGGAGTGGGCGCTGCTCGCCATCCCGCTCCACCTGTGCGCCGACCGCGGTCTGCTCGGCAACACGCTCAAGCCGTTCGTCCTGGCCTTCGAGCCGGAGCCGCTGCCCGCGTTCGAGGCGTTCATCGCCCAGGTGACCGGCCAGCAGCAGTTCAAGCCGGCGCGGAGGGCCGAGGCGGAGGTCCCCACCGCATGATCACCGCGGAGGACAAGGAGATATACGACGCGCTGCGCGAGCACGCCGACCACCCGAGCGCTTTTCTGGCCTACAACCAGGCCACGCTGCACTTCCGCGCCGACCGGGTGCCCGGCACCGTCGCGTACCGCAGGAGCGGCCGGCACGTCGTACAACTGTGCGGACCACTGGCGCCGGAGCGGCACCGCGCGGACCTGCTCGCGGAGTTCCGCGCGTGGGCCGCGCGCGAACGGCTGCGGATCTGCGCCGTACAGCTGTCCCGCCAGGACGCCGAGCTGTACGCGGCGAGCGGGTTCGCGGTGAACCAGCTCGGCCGCACCTACAGCGTCGACCTCGAACGGTTCACGACGCGCGGCGGCCCGCTGGCCAAGGTGCGGCAGAACATCGCCCGCGCCAAACGGGACGGCATCACCGTCGCGGAGATCACCCGGAGCGCGGGAAACACGGGAGACGCCCGGAGCGCCACCGACGCGTCACGGGCCGACGAACTGCTCGCCACCATCGACGCGCGGTGGCTGCGCGCCAAGGGCCGGCACGTCAAGGAACTCGACTTCATGATCGGCGAGCGGACGGGGCGGGGCACCGAGCACCGCCGGATCTTCGTCGCGAGCCTCGGGGACCGCCCGGTCGCGTACATCTCCTACTCCCCGGCATTCGGCAGCAGGCCCGGCTGGCTCTACGACCTGACCCGCCGTGACCCGGACGCCCCCGTCGGCACGATCGAGCTGATCAACGTCACGGCGCTGCAGCGGTTCCAGGAGGAGGGCGCGGCCTGGCTGCACCTCGGCCACACCCCGTTCGCCGGCCTGGAGGCCGACAACGAGGTGCCGGGCGCGGCCAGCCCGGCCGTCACCCGCGTCACCGGGCTCATCGCCCGGCACGGCAAGGCCGTCTACCCCGCGAGCACCCAGGAAGCGTTCAAGCGCAAGTGGGCTCCGCACGTCATCGAGCCGGAATACGTCGCCTTCGCCGGAGGCGTCTCGTTCCCCGCGCTGTGGAACCTGCTCCGGCTCACCAGGGCCATCTGAACAGTGTCATACGAAGGAGTCACCATGGAGAGCGAGATCAGGCCGGAAGTCGACTGGGACCGTACCGTTCCGGTGCTCGAAGGCGCCAGATCTCTGGAACTGACGCCCGAGTCCTGCGACCTCCAGTACTGGCTGGACGAGGTCGCCGGCCGACTGCTGCGTCGCATCCCCACCGGCCACACGCCGGGGGCCGACATCCCCGAGCAGGTGCTCAAGCCCGGCCCGCTGCGGGACGCGCTGATCGAGGAGTTCGCCTTCCGGTCCATCGCCGAGGAGAAGGTCACCCGCGCCCTCGGGTATCTGGTCTCCCTCGCGCCGACCCGCGTCCTGACCGAGTTCTTCTCGACGCAGCTGCTCGACGAGGCCCGGCACGCCCGCGTCTTCCGCGAGCACCTCGTCGAGATCGGCGTACCCGCGGCCGAGGTCGACGACACCATCACCACCGTCGCGGGCAAGGCCATCGAGTCGGTGCTCGACCCGCTGGAGGAGTTCGGCCTCTCCGTCATCCGTGACGAGCGCGACTTCTACGGCGGCGTCATCACCCTCACCGTCCTCGTCGAGGGCGTCCTCGCGCCGTTCGGTGAGCTGAGCGAGCGCAAGTGGGCCCCGCTGAACCCGGCGGCGGCCGAGATAGAGCGCGGCGCGGGCATGGACGAGATCCGCCACCTGTCCGTGGGCAGCAGCGTGATCCAGCGTCACCTCCAGGAGGAGCCCGGCGAGAAGGGGCGCATCCTGGAGCTGATCCAGCGCGGTCGTGGCCTGTGGGAGGGGCTCCCGATGCAGCCCGTCCTCTTCCAGCGGGAGAGCCTGTTCCAGCAGGGCCTGGCGGAGTGGGGCCACCTGGTCTCCGACTACGAGGTCTGGCCGGGCCGGAAGCTGGTCGACACGAGCGCCGAGGAGCGCATGGTGACGGCGTCCACGTGGTCGCAGGAGACCCAGGACGTCCGCATGCGCTACATGGGCCTGATCTGACGATCACCGCGCCCTCCGAGATCCAGCACCCAGAACAAGGTAACGATGTGAAGAGCTATCCGTCCTATATCGCCGGACAGGACGCCCCGGCCGACAAATGGATCCACACCATCCGCGCGTCCAGCCTCCTGGGCGACGCCTTCGGGGCCATCCGCCTCAAGCGCGCACTCGCGGCCGGTAACGAGCCCGAGCCCGCCGACGACCGGGTCGTCGGACGCGTCGCGCTGAGCACCACCGAGCAGTGCCTGGAGGCGCTGCGCGCCGCGCGCGCCGCGCAGCGGGAATGGGCGGCCGTACCGCTCGCCCGGCGGATGGAGTTCGGCGCGCTCTTCCACAAGAAGGCCGTCGCCCGCCAGGACGAGTTCGTCGAGGCCCTCATCGCCGAGGGCCACCCCCGCAGGCTCGCCGAGTGGGAGGTCGCCGGGGTCATCCAGGGTTCGAGCCCGGAGACCTTCGCGGTGAACGCGCGGATGATGGACCACCGGGAGCACGTCGGCGACCGCGAGATCCGTCTGGTGCGCAAGCCCGACGGCGTGGTCTGCCTGAGCCCGCCGCAGAACGCGGCCGCCTCCAACTCCATGCTCGGGGTGCACGCCCTCATGGCGGGCAACAGCCTCGTCGTGAAGGCGCCGCGCAGCGCGCCGTACGCCGTCGCCTGGGCGTGGCGCGAACTGGTCGCGACCTCGCTGGAGGAGATGGGCGCCCCCGCCGGTGTGCTGAGCATCGTGTGCGGCGTGCCCAAGGTGCTCATCGACCAGTGGATGACCAGCGACGACGTCGACGACATCATGTACTTCGGCGGCAGCGAGCGCGGCATCGAGATCGGCCGCCGCTGCGTGGAGCACGGCAAGAAGCCGGTGCTGGAACTGGCGGGCAACGACGGCGTACTGGTCTGGGAGGACGCGGACCTGGACAACGCCGCGCAGGCGATCTCGGAGTGCTTCTACGGCTCCAGCCAGATCTGCATGGTGCCCAAGTACGTCATCGCGCACCCGCGGATCGCGGACGCCCTCGTCGAGCGTCTGCGGCAGCTGGTCTCGGAGATCCTGCCGGGCAAGCCGGAGGAGCCCGGCATCCTGCTCTCGCCCGTGCTGCGGACCACCGAGTTCTTCACCGTCCTCGACGAGGCGGTGTCGAGCGGCGCCGAGCTGCTCCACGGCGGTCAGCGCATCGCGGAGGACGGCACCCCCGACTCCTCGGGCATCTTCCTGCAGCCGACACTCGTGCGGGTCGACGGCTACGAGGCCGCGGAGAAGCTGCGCGCGGTGCGGGACGAGACGTTCTTCCCGCTGCTGTCCATCGTCGTCCCGGCCGAGGAGCCGGCGCAGGACGCCTTCGCGAGCGCGCTGCGCTTCATGAACGACAACCCCTTCGGGCTGCGCAACTCGCTGTGGTCGGAGGACCCGGAGCTGATCGAGCAGTTCTGCGCCCGCCTCGACAACGGCGGCATCCTCAAGATCAACGACAGCCACCTGGGCTTCGTGCCCGGCATCCCGACACACGGCGGCAACGGGCTGTCCGGCGGTCCGTTCGGCGAGGCCAACTACCCGATGCTGCGGACGAGTCACCTGCAGGCCGTCAGCATCGCCACGAAGGTGACGCCGAGGTCGCGGGTGTTCGAGAGCGCCCTGCCTCCCGTCGCCGAGGAGACAGCACGATGAAGTTCCTGGAAGCGGAGTACGACACCCTGGAAGCGCTGCTCCCGGGGTTGCGCAAGGCCCTGGGCGCGCACTCGCTCAGCGAACTGGAGGAGCGCGGCGGTCCGGGCATCGCCGCGTTCCGCGAGGCGGGCGGGGCCGGGCTGCTGGTCCCCGCCGAGCACGGCGGCGCCGGAGCCGGAGCACGCGACATGGTGCGCTGTACGCGCGCCCTGGCCACCCTGTCGCCGTCCGTGGCCGTGGCCGCCACGATGCACAACTTCTCGGTGGCCAGCCTGGTGACCCTCGCGGCCACCAGCACCGGCTTCGAGTGGCTGCTGCTCGACGCGGTCGCGCGCGACCGCCGCATGATGAGCAGCGCCTTCGCCGAGGGACGCACCGGGCAGGGCGTGCTCACCCCCACCATGACCGCGCGCCGGGCCGAGGGCGGCTGGCTGGTCTCGGGCAGCAAGAAGCCGTGCAGCCTGTCGGCGTCGATGGACCTGATCTCGGCGAGCGTGGCGCTGCGCGACGAGGACGGCGGGTCCGACCTCGGTATCGCGGTCATTCCCGCGGACTCGCCCGGCATCTCCGTACGTCCGTTCTGGAACTCGACCGTACTGGCGGGCGCCGAGAGCGACGAGGTCGTGCTCGACGACGTCCTGGTGGCCGACGAGCTGATCATCAAGCCGGTGCTCGACCCCGAGACCAATCTTGACGAGCTGAACACCACCGGGCTCGTCTGGTTCAACCTCCTGGTCTCCGCCATCTACCTGGGCACGGCGAGCGAGCTGGTCTCCCGGCTGCTGGCGTCCGGCCGAGGTGACACCGCGACCCGGGTGGACCTGGTGACGGACCTGGAGGCCGCCGCGTTCGCCCTGGACCGGGTCGCGTGGGACGTCGACTCGGGACGGGTCGGCAACGACTCCCTCGCCAACGCGCTCACCGCCAGGTACAGCACGCAGCGCACCATCCGGCGTGTGGTCGGCGACGCCGTCGAACTGCTCGGCGGCATGGCGTTCGTGTCGTCACCGGACGTCGCGCGCCTCGCGGCCAGCGTGCACGCGCTCGCCTTCCACCCGCCGGGCCGTATGTCCACCGCGGAAGGGCTCGCCCGCTACCACGAGGGACACCCGCTCCGCATCGAATAGGGACCGCGCACCGCCGTCGGCGAACGGTCCCCCCACAGCCCTTCCCCACGTGAAATCCACGGAGCCAATGAACACCACCGCACCATCAGAAGCACCGTCGGAGCACGAGCTGCTCGACGCCTACCGCGCCCATCTGAGCCGTGGACGCGCCTCTCTCGGCGAGATGTTCGGCGGCTTCTGGGAGTCCACCTCCCACAGCGCCTCCGTACACACCTCGGACGGGCAGCGGTTCGTCAACTGCGCCGGATACGGCGTGTTCATCCTCGGCGGCACCCACCCGCACGTCACCGAGGCGGTCGTCGCCCAGGTCCGTGCCAACCCGCTGGCCACCCGGCTGCTCCTGGAGCCGGTGAGCGCGGCGGCGGCGAAGACCCTGGTGGACGTCTGCCCGCCGGGCCTCACCAAGGTGCACTTCGTCGGCTCGGGCACCGAGGCGACCGAGACGGCCATCAAGATGGCCAGGGCCAACGGCAGGCGCCGGCTGATCACCACCGTCAACGGCTACCACGGCAAGACCCTCGGCTCGCTGAGCGTCACGGCACGCAGCGTCTACCAGGACTCGTTCCAGCCCCTGCTGCCCGACGTGACCAGCGTGCCGTTCGGCGACATCGAGGCGATGGAGGCGGCGCTGCGCGACGGACCGCCCGCCTGCGTGATCGTCGAGCCGGTGCAGGGCGAGGGCGGCGTCGTCCTGCCGCCCGACGGCTACCTCGCCGCACTCGGCAGGCTGCGCACCGAGTACGGCGCGTTCCTGGTGATCGACGAGATCCTCACCGGGCTCGGGCGGCTCGGCCGCTGGTGGGGCCACGACCCCGAGACCGTCTCGCCGGACGTGATGCTGGTCGGCAAGGGACTGTCGGGCGGCGTCGTACCGGTGGCCGCCGCGGTGGCCACCCCGGAGGCGTACGCGCCGTTCGACAAGGACCCGTTCCTGCACACCTCCACGTTCTCCGCCGCGCCGATCGCGGTGGCCGCGGCCAAGGCCGCGATCGAGGCGATCGTGATGGAGGACGCCGTCGCGAAGGCGGCGAAGATCGGCGCGGACCTCAAGCAGCGGATCGGCGAAGCCGTCGCACAGCACTGCCCGCACCTCGTCGCCGACGTGCGCGGAGAGGGGCTGCTGATCGGTGTGGAGATGCGCGATCCCGGGCTGGCCGGCGAGCTGGTGCTCGAACTGATCGACAAGCGGGTGCTCGTCAACCACTCGATGAACAACTCGCTGGTCCTGCGCCTGACCCCGCCCGCCACGATCTCGCCGGACGAGCTCGACCAGGTGGTCGCCGCTTTCGACCACGCGCTTTCCGTACTCGCCGGGCGCTTCCCGGCGAGCCGATGAGGAGTACCCACATGCAGACCGTGCGGATCGAAGCATTCGTGCTGGGCAGGCCCGCGACCGAGGTGTACGAGACGGTCGTCGACTTCACCCGCTACCCCGAACTGGTCGAGACGGTGCGCGAGGTCGTGGCCGAGCCCACCGCCGAGGACGGCTCGGTCATCACCCACTGGGCGGTGAACTTCCGCAACGGCGTTCTGCGGTGGAGCGAACTCGACACCTTCGACCGGCCGAACCTGGTCAGCAACTTCACCCAGACCACCGGGGACTTCGACGTCTTCGAGGGCAGCTGGACGGTACGGCAGGAGGGCGGCGACGCGTTCGTGGTCTTCCACGCGGAGTTCGACTTCGGCGTACCGACCCTGGCCAGCATCATCGACCCGGTCGCGATCCGCGTGCTGACCGAGTCCATGCAGGACATCCTGCTCGGCCTGTTCGACAACGCGGTCAAGTTCACGTACCCCGAGCGGGCGGTCGACACCCGATGACCGCCCCTGCCCCCGCGCACGACTACGACGTGCTCGTCATCGGGTCGGGGTTCGGCGGGGCGGTGACCGCGCTGCGGCTCACCGAGAAGGGCTACCGGGTCGGCGTCCTGGAAGCGGGATGGCGCTTCCAGGACACCGACTTCCCGAAGAACTCCTGGCGGGTACGGAAGTACCTGTTCGCCCCGAAGCTCGGGCTGCGCGGCTTCCAGCGGCTGCACCGCCTCGGCCCGCTCATCGTGCCGGCGGGCGCGGGCGTCGGCGGCGGCTCCCTCGTCTTCGCCAACACCCTCTACGAGCCGGGACAGAGCTTCTACGACGACCCGCACTGGTCCGGCATCACGGACTGGCGGGCCGAACTCGCGCCCCACTTCGACCAGGCCAAGCGGATGCTCGGCTCGGCCGTGAACCCGACCATCACCCCCACCGACCGCGTGATGCGCACCGTCGCCGAGGAGATGGGAGCGGGCGACACGTTCCGCCCGCTCCCCGTCGCCGTCCACTTCGGACGGCGCGAGGAGGTCGACGACCCGTACTTCGGCGGCGCGGGACCGCGCCGCGCGGGGTGCAGGGAGTGCGGCGAATGCCTGACCGGCTGCCGGTACGGAGCGAAGAACACCGTCGTCAAGAACTACCTGTACCTCGCCGAACAGGCGGGGGCGACGGTCCACCCGCAGACCACGGTCGCCTCGGTACGGCCGCTCGACCCGACCGGCGCGGCCGGGTACGCGGTCCACACCGTACGGACCGGCGCCTGGTTCGGCGGCCGGACGGCCAAGGTGTTCACCGCGGAGCAGGTCGTGTTCGCGGCGGGCGCCCTCGGCACCCAGCGCCTGCTGCACCGGCTGGCCGGCGACGGCACACTCCCGCACATCTCGCCCAGGCTCGGCAGCCTCACCCGGGCGCCGTCGGACCTGCTGGCCGCCGTCGCGCCGAAGGTGACGGGCGACGACTACAGCCGGGGCGTCGCGGCCACCTCCGCGTTCCGGCCGGACGAGGACACCCTCATCCAGGCGGGCCGCTACGGACGGGGCTCCAACTCGATGGGCCTGGCGACGACACCGTTCGTCGACGCCGTGGGAGCGGGCCCGCGCTGGCTGCGCTGGCTCGGCCTGGTGGCACGGCGCCCGCTGACCGCCGCACGGTTCCTGAACGTACGCCGGTGGTCCGAGCGTTCCATCATTTTGTTCGTGGTGCGCCGCGGCGCGGGAACGCTCACCGTGTCGCGGCGCCGCGGCCCGCGCGGCGGCCTGACGGCGCGCCGCGCCCCCGGGGCGCTGCCCACGGTCACCTCGGAGACCGTCGGTGAGGTCGTCCGCAGGACCGCCCAGCAGCTGGGCGGTGAGCCCGCGGGGACCCTGCCGGGGCTGGCGCACGTACCGGTCGTCCTGCCGTTCGTCGGCGGCTGCCCGATCGGCGCCACCCCCGAGGACGGCGTCGTGGACCCCTACCACCGGCTGCACGGACACCCCGGTCTGCACGTCGTGGACGGCTCGTCCGTCACGGCGGACGCGGGCGTGAACCCCTCGCTGACCATCACCGCGCACGCCGAGCGCGCCATGTCGTTCTGGCCCAACCGCGGTGAGGCCGACCCGCGGCCCGCGCCGGGAGCCGGATACCGGCGGGTGGAACCGGTGCATCCGGCGCACCCCGCGGTGCCCCCGCACGCGCCCGCCGCGCTGCGCCCGTCCCGTCCTGACGGCCGGGCGCCATCCGTTGTCAAGAAGGGGAGTTAAGTGACCGCGAGCACAGTGTTGCGTGCCGAGGGAGTGAGCCGGGAGTTCGGCAGCGGCGATGCGGTGACGAAGGTGCTGCACGACTGCGACATCGAGGTCCTCGCGGGCCAGACGGTGGCCATCGTCGGCAAGAGCGGCAGCGGCAAGTCCACGTTCGCCAACTGCCTGTCCGGGCTGGACCGGCCGACCTCCGGCCGGATCACCCTGCTCGGCCAGGACCTCGCCGAGCTGGACGAGACGAGCATGGCGCGCCTGCGCGCCGAGAACATCGGATTCGTACTCCAGAAGGACAACCTGGTCCCGACGCTCAACCTGGCGGAGAACGTCGCGGCTCCGCTGATCATGTCCGGCATGCGGCTGTCCGAGGCGCTGGAGCGGGCCCGCGAGGCCCTGGAGGAGGTCGGCCTCGGCCACCGGGCGGGCAGCTGGCCCGGCCAGGTCTCCGGTGGCGAGGCGCAGCGCGCCGCGGTCGCCAGGGCCTGCGTGAACGAGCCCGCGATCGTCTTCGCCGACGAGCCGACCGGCGCGCTGGACGAGGAGAACGGCCTGCGCGTGCAGGAGCTGCTGCGCGTGAAGGTCAAGGAACGCGGCGCGGCGTGCGTGATCATCACGCACGACCTGGATCTCGCCAGCGGGGCCGATGTCGTCGCCACCATGTCGGCGGGGACCTTTGTCATGGCGGGACGGGTCGGCTGATGGCGTTCGACGCGAGCAGGCTCGTCTCCCGCTCCCTGGTGCGCAGTTGGTACTTCCGGCCGGCCAGGCTGGGCGCGGCGGTCGCCGCCGGCATCGCCGGCGTCCTGCTCACCACCGCCGTACTGGTGGTCTACTTCGCCGTGCAGGACGCGCTGCGCGGCGCGCCGATCACGGCGGTGCGCGACGGGATCGTCGCCGTGGAGGCGCGCGCCCCCGGCGGGATGGCGCCCTCGGTGGTCGAGGAGGTCGAGAAGCGCACCGGCCTGCCCACCACGACGATGCTCGTGGTCAGCGCCAGCCGGATCGCCGACGACGGCGCCACCACGCCGATGCTCGTGTTCGGCGTCGACAGGTCGCTGAGCGACTTCGTGGGGGACGACCTCGCGAAGCGGACCCGCGACAGGCCGCTCGGCCCCGACGAGGTCTACCTGGCCGCCGCGTGGGCGCAGCCGCGCGGGATCAAGGCGGGCGACACGATCCGGGTCGGCGGCACGACGGACGTACGGTCCTGGAAGGTGGCGGCCGTCCTGCCGGGCGAGGTCGCCAACCGGGGCTCGATGATCATCGCGCCGCGGCCCGCCGTGGCCAAGGCGTTCGGCCGCTCCACGTTCACCGACGCGATCCTGATCGACCAGGACGGCCGCGACCGGGCACGGGTGGTCGCCGACGCCACCAAGGCCGTCGACGGCGCGGGCACGGTCAAGGCCCCGCAGGACCTGCTCTCCGGCTACCGCAAGTCGTTCCAGACCTTCCTCACCATCCTCAGCATGTTCGCGGTCATCGCCGTCCTGACCGCGGGCGTGGTGCTGTTCCTGACCTGGCGCCTGGCACTGGACGACGCCCGCCCGGCGCTGGCGAGGATGCGGCTGACCGGTGTGCGCACCCGGCACCTGATGCTCGGCTCCGCCGCCGTGATGCTGCCGATCCTGCTGGTCAGCTACGCGATCGGCGTCGTCCTCGGCGTGCTGGTGGGCAGCAGGCTGGGCTCGTTCGCCCAGCAGATCACCGACCTGAGCCAGCAGGCCGTCACACCGGGGACGCCGTGGCAGATGCCCGCGCTGGGCGCGCTGCTCGCCGCGGTGCTCATGTTCGTCGCGGCATGGGTGTCCGGCGTACGGCGCTTCACCCGCGTGCAGGCCATCGAGGCGGTCTCCGGCAGGGGCGAGATCGCGGTACTGCCGGGCGGCACGCGCAAGCCCGCCCTCATCGGCGCGGGCCTGCTCGCCGTCGGCGTGGTGGTCGTCCTGGCCGGGCCCGACATGGCGCGGGCCGTGGGCCTGGTGCCGCTGCTGGCCGGCGCGACCCTCCTCAGCGTCGTACTGCCGGTCCTGATCGGGCTGGTGCTGCGCAAGGGCGATCCCGGCCCTGTGCGGCTGGTCGTCAGCAGACAACTGCAGCTGGGATGGCGGCGCAACGCGGCGCTGTGCATGACGTTCACGGTGTCCGTGGTCTCCGCCGTCGCGATGGCCGGGGTCGCGATCAGCATCAAGAGCGAGGTGGCCGCGTCCGTCGAACGCTGGACGCCGGGAGACCTCTTCGTGCAGGCCGCCCCGCTCGGCACCAACCTGCGCAACGAGACCCTGCCGAAGGAGCTGGAGCAGAAGGTACGGGCGACCGAGGGCGTCGAGGCCGTCACCACGTTCTCGTTCACCTACGCCGAACTCGGCGAACGCCGCGTCCAGGTGTGGAGCTGGGGCCGGTCGGACCTCGACCGCCTCTCGCGTCTCACCGTCACCCAGGGACCCGCGGACGTCCTGAACCAGCTGGACGACGACAACATCGCGGTGTCGGTCAACTACGCCGACGCCCAGAACGTGTCCGCGGGCGACACGATGGAGCTGCCGCTGCCCACCGGCCACCGCGAGGTACGGATCAAGGCGGTGGTCGACGACTCGGCCTCCGACGGCGGAATGGTCGTCGTCAGCCCGGAGCTGTACGCCGAGATGTCCGGCTCCACCCAGGTGTACGCGTTCTTCGTGGGCATCGGCGACTCCGCCGACCCGGGCCAGGTCCGCGACAGGCTGGCCGCCATCGTCGAACCGTCCCATCCCCGGTCGCGGGTGGTGAACCAGCAGACGCTGCGGGACACGGTCGGGAACATCACGGCGCGGCTGGTCAGCGCCTTCGAGGTCTTCGCCTGGGTGATGTTCGTCCTGGCCGTGCTGATCGGCGCGGCGACCCTCGCGTCGGGCCTGGTGGAACGGCAGCGCGGCAACGCCCTGCTGCGCCTGAGCGGCACATCCGCGAAGAGCGTACGCACCCAGCTGACCGTGGAGGTCGTCCTGATCGCGGCGGGCTCGGCTGCGCTGTCGCTCCCGGTGGGCTGGCTGGCGATCGTGGCACTGCTGGACGCGCAGGCGGTCCAGAGCGGCATCAGACCCCCGGTGGAGATCCCGGTACTGCTGAGCGCCGTGAGCCTGCCGCTGGTGATCGCGTGCATGCTGCTGGCCCTGCGCATCGCCAACCCCGGCAAGGCCAACACCCCGCTGAGGGAGCTGCTGGCGCAGGACTGACGGCGGCTCAGACGCCATCCGCGGTCACAAGGGGAGCGTCCGTACCAGGTCGGCCTGGTACGGACGCTCCCCTTCGCATACCGTCGCGGCGCCGTGCCCCCGTGTGACCGGAGCCGCCCCGCCCCGCCCCGAGCAGCCGCCCGGCGGCGCACACGGCGCGCCTAGAGATTCCCCTAGAGCGTTTCCCCGGATCACCGGAGGGTCCCTGGTCACGTGCGAATGTGTGAGCGACTCCAGCCTCCGGCCCCGGTATGCGGAGCGTCATCGACGAACGAGGCGGCGCCCAGCGGCGGGCGACGGAATCCGCCACGACGACCGCGCGCCTCGCCGACGGGCGACCACGACGAGGACCGAACCGACACGCCAGGTCCGGTCGCCACCGCCCACCCACCACCGCCCACCGTCACCTGGATGGAACAGTGAAGGCTCTCGTGCTCGCGGGGGGATCCGGTACGCGACTGCGACCGATCACCCACACGTCCAGCAAACAACTGGTCCCGGTCGCCAACAAACCGATCCTCTTCTACGGTCTCGAATCCATCGCCGCGGCGGGCATCACCGACGTCGGCGTCATCGTCGGCAGCACCGCCGCGGAAATCGAGGCGGCGGTCGGCGACGGTGCCGCCTTCGGGCTGAACGTCACCTACATCCCCCAGAGCGAACCCCTCGGACTCGCCCACGCCGTACTCATCGCCGAACCCTTCCTGGGCGACGACGACTTCGTCATGTACCTGGGCGACAACTTCGTGCTCGACGGCATCACCGACGTGGTCGAGGAGTTCCGCGAGGCCCCGCACGCCGCACAGGTGCTGCTCACCCGGGTGAAGAACCCCACCGCCTTCGGCGTGGCGATCACCGACGACAAGGGCAACGTCCTCGAACTGGAGGAGAAGCCCGCCGCACCGCGCGGCGATCTCGCCGTCGCAGGCGTGTACTTCTTCAAGGCGGCCGTCCACGAGGCGGTACGGGCCATCCGGCCCTCCGCCCGCGGCGAGCTGGAGATCACCGACGCCCTCCAGTGGATGATCGACCAGGGGATGGCGGTCTGTTCCACGGTCATCACCGGCTACTGGAAGGACACCGGCAACGTCACCGACATGCTGGAGGTCAACCGGACCCTCCTGGAACGCCTCCAGCCCAGCGTCGACGGCTACGTCGACGACGAGAGCGAGATCATCGGACGCGTGCGGGTCGAGGCGGGCGCCGAGGTCCGCCGCTCCCGCATCGTCGGCCCCGCGATCATCGGCGCGGGCAGCGTCGTGAGCGACTCGTACGTCGGCCCGTCCACCTCGGTCGCGGAGGACTGCCGTATCACCCACAGCGAGATCGAGTACTCGATCGTGCTGCGCGAGTCGTCCTTCGACCACATCCGGCGCGTGGCGGCCTCCCTCGTCGGACGCAACGTCAGAGTCACCCTCGCCCCGGGACCGCCCGCCACGCACCGCCTCGTGATAGGCGATCACGGGCATGTCGAACTGTCCTCATGAACCCCGTCCACCTCCTCGTGGTCACCGCCGTCGAAGCCGAGCGCGACGCCGTCGCGCAGGGCCTCGGGCCGACCGCGGCCGTCGGCTGCGGCGACCTGCCCGGCCGCGAAATGCTCCGCATCGTACGGGCCACGACCACCCCCGCCGCACGCACCACCCGCACCGCGGCGCGGCGGCCGAGCCCCGTCCCTCGCCAACCGCTCAGCATCGACCTGGTCGCCGGGGGAGTGGGCCCCGCCGCGGCGGCGGCCGCCGCCGACGCGGCACTCACCGTGGCAGCCGTCCAGGGAAACCCCTACCACCTGGTCATCTCCGCGGGCATCGCGGCCGGCTTCGCGCCGATCGCCGACATCGGATCCGTCGTCGTCGCCGACCGGGTCATCGCCGCCGATCTCGGCTGCGAG
The DNA here is from genome assembly GCF_003346515.1 of Streptomyces corynorhini. GTDB lineage: Bacteria > Actinomycetota > Actinomycetes > Streptomycetales > Streptomycetaceae > Streptomyces > Streptomyces corynorhini. The sequence continues at coordinate 5,473 of NZ_QQNA01000073.1, read as the reverse complement.
ACCCTCGACGGCTTCCTCTCCGCGGACAGCCTGGGCTTCGGAGTCTCCGAACACCTCTGCGCACCACACCTCTCCGCCGTCGCCGCCCGGGTCCTCGGCGCGGTCCACGCCCCGGTCCTGACGGTCTCCACCGTCACCGGCACGGCGGAACGCGCCCAGGATCTGCGCAAGCGCCACGGAGCCGCCGCCGAGGCCACGGAGGGCTTCGGCGTGGCCGCGGCCGCCGCCGTCCACGGCGTCCCGCTGCTGGAGCTGCGCACCATCGCCAACACCGTCGGTCCCCGTGACCGCGCCAGCTGGCGCGTCCCCGACGCCCTCGCGGCGCTCAAGGACGCCTTCGCCGTACTGAACAATTTCTTCGCCCGAGGCGCTCCACCGCCGTACACGTGAGAGCCGCGTGACCCGGACACCGTGTCGCGAGCGCCGTTCGGGTCACCGGCACGCCCGCTCCCGTCTGCGGCGACTGCTCCGGCCTGCGTGAACGGCGGGCCCCTGACGATTTCCAAGGGTTTCCCCAGAGAACCCCGCTCGGTGCCGGGAAAGGCTCACGAGCCGGGTCATGCTGTCCCCACCACACGAGGAAAAAAGAGCCAGGCAGGGCGCCCGCGGACCCGCCGACCTCGTGCGAAGGCACGCTCAACCTCGCGCGAAGGCACATCCCACCACCGAACCGAACAGCATGGGGGCAGTCCATGACCAATGAAGCGCAGCTTCGGGACTACCTCAAGCGGGTCACCGTCGACCTCCATAACACCCGCCGCCAACTGCGGCAGTTGGAGGCCCGTGAGCAGGAGCCCATCGCGATCGTCGGCATGAGCTGCCGGCTGCCCGGTGGCGTCCGCACCCCCGACGACTTCTGGGACCTCCTCGTCACCGGCACCGACGCGGTGACGGACTGGCCCGCCGACCGCGGCTGGCCCACGGAGGCCGGGACCGACGCGGGCGCCCGCCGCCGCGGCGGCTTCGTCCACGACGCGGACCGGTTCGACCCCGGCTTCTTCGGTATCTCTCCGCGCGAAGCGCTTGCCATGGACCCGCAGCAGCGCCTGCTCCTCGAAGTGGTCTGGGAAGCCTTCGAACGCGCCGGCATCGACCCCACCGGTCTGCGGGGGAGCCGCTCCGGAGTCTTCGTCGGATGCAGCGACCAGGGCTACATCTCCGGGCTGAGCGAGGTCCCCGACGACGTCCGGGGCCTGCTGCTCACCGGTAACTCCATGTCGGTCCTCTCCGGCCGGGTCGCCTACACCCTGGGCCTGGAGGGCCCGGCCGTCACGGTCGACACCGCCTGCTCCTCCTCGCTGGTCGCCCTGCACCTGGCCGCCCAGTCGCTGCGCTCCGGCGAGTGCTCCCTCGCCGTCGTCGGCGGCGTCACCGTCATGTCCAGCCCCGGCGCCTTCACCGAGTTCGACCAGCAGGGCGGCCTCGCCGGTGACGGCCGCTGCAAGGCGTTCGCCGACGAAGCCGACGGCACGGGCTGGGCCGAGGGCGCCGGAATCGTCGTCGTCGAACGGCTCTCCGACGCCCGTCGCAACGGCCACCACGTCCTCGCCGTACTGCGCGGCAGCGCCGTCAACCAGGACGGTGCCTCCAACGGCCTCACCGCGCCCAACGGCCCGGCCCAGCAGCGCGTGATCCTGGCGGCCCTCGCCAACGCGGGCCTGCCCGCCGCCGAGATCGACGCCGTCGAGGCCCATGGCACGGGCACCTCTCTCGGCGATCCCATCGAGGCCCAGGCCCTCCTCGCCGTCTACGGGCAGGGCCGGTCCGCCGACCGGCCGCTGTGGCTCGGCTCGGCGAAGTCCAACATCGGCCACACCCAGGCGGCGGCGGGCGTCGTCGGCGTCATCAAGTCCGTACTCGCCCTGAACCACGGGGTCCTGCCGCCCACCCTGCACGCCGAACGCCCCTCGCGGCACGTCGACTGGAGCGCGGGCCACGTCCGGCTGCTCTCCGACCGCGTCGAGTGGCCCGAGGTCGACCACCCGCACCGTGTCGGCGTCTCGGCCTTCGGCGTCTCCGGCACCAACGCGCACGTCGTCATCGAACAGGCCCCCGAACCCACCGCGGACGAGACCGCCGCGGACCCGGCCCCCCGGACGGCGCTCCCGGTACTGCCCTGGCTCGTGTCCGGCCGGGACGAGGCCGCGCTGCGCGCCCAGGCCGGCCGTCTGGCCGCCCACCTGGCCGCGCGTCCGGACACCGACCCCTACGACCTGGCCGCCTCCCTGGCCGCCACCCGCTCCACCTTCGAGAGCCGGGCCGTCGTCCAGGGGCGCGACCTCGCCGAACTCCTGCCCGCGCTGGACGCGTTGGCCACGGGCGAGCCCGACCCCCGGGTGCTGACGGGGACGGTCCGGGAGGGCAGGACCGGGTTCCTGTTCTCGGGGCAGGGTGCGCAGCGGCTGGGTATGGGGCGTGGGTTGTACGAGGCGTTTCCGGTGTTCGCGGAGGCGTTCGACGAGGTGTGCGGGTTGGTGGGTGAGGGTCTGCGTGAGGTGGTGTTCGGCGCGGACGGGGACGGGGAGCGGTTGGCGGGTACGGAGTGGGCGCAGCCCGCGCTGTTCGCGGTCGAGGTCGCGTTGTTCCGTCTGGTGGAGTCGTGGGGGGTGCGTCCTGATGTGGTGATGGGGCACTCGGTGGGGGAGTTGGCCGCCGCGTATGTGGCGGGGGTGATGTCGTTGGAGGACGCCTGCCGTCTGGTGGTGGCACGTGGGCGGTTGATGGGTGCGTTGGTGCCGGGTGGCGTGATGGTGGCGGTGGAGGCCGCTGAGGGTGAGGTGCTGCCTCTGTTGGAGGAGTGTGGGGGTGGGGTGTCGCTGGGGGCGGTGAACGGTCCTCGGTCGGTGGTGGTGTCGGGTGAGGCCGCCGCTGTGGAGGGGGTGGTGGCGCACTTCCGTGGTCTGGGCCGGAAGGTGACGGCTCTGCGGGTGAGTCATGCTTTCCATTCGCCGTTGATGGAGCCGATGCTGGATGAGTTCCGGTCGGTGGCGGAGCGTGTGGTTTATGGTGTTCCGTCGCTTCCGGTGGTGTCGAATGTGACCGGTCGGCTCGCCGGGGCCGGGGAGTTGACTTCGGCCGACTACTGGGTGCGGCATGTGCGGGAGTCGGTGCGGTTCGCCGATGGCGTGGAGGCGTTGGTCGGGGAGGGGGTGACGCGTTTCCTGGAGATCGGTCCGGACGGCACGCTCACGGCGCTGGCGCAGAACTGTGTGCCCGAGTCCCTCGGCGACGCGCTGTTCGTCCCCACGCTCCGTAAGGAACGGCCCGAAGCCGAGCACTTCGCGACCGCCCTCGCGCGACTGCACCTGAACGGCGCCGAGGTCGCGTGGCCCGCGATCCTCCAGGGAGCCCGCACCGTCGAGCTGCCGACCTACGCCTTCCGGCGCGACCGCTACTGGCTGGAGCGCTCCTACGCCGAGGAAGGGGCGTCCGGCGACGTCACCGGTCCTCATCACACCGTTGTCTGGCGTACGGTCGCCGGTCTGCCCGAGGCGTCACGTCTCTCCGGGCGCTGGCTGTTCCTGCGGCCCGTGCCACTCGACGACGCCGACGGCTGGGGCGGCGCGCTGACCGGGGCCCTGCGCGACGCGGGCGCGGAACTGACCGTCGTGGAGCACCACCACAGCGACTCCCGCGCCGAGCTGGCCCGGCGTATCGCGGTGGCCACCGGCGACACCCCGGTGGCCGGTGTCCTCTCCACGCTCGCCCTGGAACGCGGCGGGAACGGCGAGGTGCCCGACGGCGTTCTGGCCACGACCGCACTCGTCCAGGCGCTGGGCGACGCCGCCGTCGTGGCACCGCTGTGGACCCTGACCCGGGGCGCCGTCACCGCCGCGACCGGCGATCCCGTCCCGGACCCGGACCAGGCCGCGATCTGGGGCCTCGGCCGGTCCGCCGCGCTGGAACACCCCGACCGCTGGGGCGGTCTCGTGGACGTTCCCCGGACGCTGGACGCGCGCTCGGCCGCCCGGCTCGTCACCCTGCTCGCCGAGAGCGCGAAGTCCGTCGGCCGCGAGGACCAGGCCGCGATCCGTGCCGGTGGCATTCTGGGGCGCCGCCTGGTTCCCGCCTCTCCCGCGCCCGAATCGGCCTGGCGGCCGTCCGGCACGGTCCTGGTGACCGGCGGCACGGGGGCGCTGGGTGCCAGGGTGGCCCGGTGGGCCGCCCGGCAGGGCGCCGCACATCTGCTTCTGGTCAGCCGGGGCGGAGCCCAGGCACCGGGCGCCGAGGAGCTGCGGGACGAACTGCTCGGCCTCGGCGCCGAAGTGACCCTGGCCGCGCTCGACCTGACCGACCGGAACCAGCTGGCCGCGCTGCTGGAGACCCATGCCGTGGACGCGGTCGTCCACACCGCCGGAGTACTGGAGGACGGTGTCCTCGACGGCCTCACGCCCGACGCGTTCAGGAACGTCTTCGCCGCCAAGGTCGCCGGCGCCCGCCACCTGGACGAGCTGACCCGGAACCGGGATCTCTCCGCCTTCGTCCTCTTCTCGTCCTTCGCCGGTACCGTCGGCTCCGCCGGGCAGGCCAACTACGCCGCCGCCAACGCCCTGCTGGACGCCCTCGCGGAGCGCCGCAGGAGCGAGGGACTGCCCGCCACGTCGATCGCGTGGGGACCGTGGGGCGGCGGCGGCATGGCCGCCGACGCCGGGGCCGAGAGCCGCCAGCTGCGCGGCGGTGTGAACCTGCTCGACCCCGACCTGGCCCTGGACGCCCTCGCCGCCTGCGCCGGGGACACGTCGGCCACCGCCTTCGTGGCCGACATCGACTGGAGCCGGTTCGGCTCCGCGTTCACCTCGGTGCGGCCCAGTTCCTTCCTCAGCGAGGTCTACCGGGCCCCGGCCGGGGCCGCGACCACCGCCGGGACCGGCACGGGCAGGCTGACGGCCCGGCTGCGCGACCTCGCCCCCGAAGCCCGCCTGCGCGAACTCCTCACGGAGGTCCGCACCCGGGCCGCCGCCGCCCTCGGGTACGGCGGACCCGAACAGATCAGCGCGGAGCGCGCGTTCCGGGATCTGGGCGTGGACTCGCTGATCGCGGTGGAGCTGCGCAACGCTCTGGCCGCCGTGACGGGCGTCGTGCTGCCGACGACGGTGGTCTTCGACCATCCGACCCCTCGGGCTCTGGCCGCGTTCCTGCACGGGGAGCTGTTCGGAGCCGAGGCCGCCGCGACCACCGTGCGGCGCGCGACGGCGGTCGCGGTGGACGAACCGGTGGCGATCGTGGGAATGGCCTGTCGGCTGCCCGGCGGTGTCGAGACGCCGGAGGACCTGTGGGACCTGCTGGCCGACGGCCGTGACGGTATCGGGGCCTTCCCCACCGACCGCGGCTGGGACGTGCTGGAGGCTGTCTACAACCGTCATGCGAACGAGGGTGGCCAGGCTTCCGCGTATGTCCGTCAGGGCGGTTTCCTGACCGATGTGGGCGGTTTCGACGCGGAGTTCTTCGGAGTATCGCCGCGTGAGGCTTTGGT
>NZ_QQNA01000072.1 GCF_003346515.1 Streptomyces corynorhini | reverse complement strand
GAGCGGGACGCCCCCACCGCACCCGGGACGGACGACACCCCCCGCCCGCGCGCCTTCACCGTCTCCGGCCGCAGCGCCGCCGCCCTGCGCGACCAGGCGCTGCGGCTCGCCGCCCGCCTGCGCACCGCTCCCGGCGACGCGCCACGCCCCGCCGACCTCGCCTGGTCCCTCGCGGCCACCCGCTCCGCCCTCGAACACCGCGCCGTCGTCGTCGCCCCCGACCACGCCGTACTCCTGCGCGGCCTGACCGCCCTGGCCGACGGAACCCCCGACCCCGCCGTGGTACGCGGCGTCGCCGACACCGAGGGCGACCCGGTCTTCCTCTTCCCCGGCCACGGGCCGCAGTGGGAGGGCATGGCCACCGAACTCCACACCCACGACGCCCGGTTCCGCGCCTCCTTCGACGAAGCCGCCGCCGCCGTCGAGGAGTTCATCGACTACCGCGTCCTGGACGTCCTGCGCGGCGCCCCCGGCGCCCCGCCGCTGGAACGTCTCGACGTCGTCCAGCCCACCCTGTTCGTCGTCTGCGTCGCCCTCGCCCGCCACTGGATGGCCTGCGGGGTCCGCCCCGCCGCCGTCGTGGGACAGAGCCAGGGCGAGATCGCCGCCGCGCACATCGCGGGCGTGCTCACGCTCCAGGACGCGGCCCGGATCGTCGTCGCCCGCGCCCGCGCGCTCACCCCCCTCGCCGGGCGCGGCGGCATGATCGCCGTACCCCTGCCGCTCGCCGAGGTCGAGCGCCTCATCGCCCCCTACGACGGCCGGATCACCGTGGGCGGCGTCAACGGCCCCCGGTCCGTCACCGTCTCCGGGGACGCCGAGCCGCTGGCCGCACTGCTGGCCCGCCTCACCGACGACGGAGTCCGGGCCCGCCGCGTCCCGATCCAGTTCGCCTCCCACTCCCCCCGGGTCGAAGAGGTCCGCGACGCCCTGCTCGCCGGATTCGCCCCGGTGCGCCCGCGCCCCGCCGAGATCCCCTTCCACTCCACCGTCACCGGGACACGCGTCGAGGACACCACCACGCTCGACGCCGCCCACTGGTACGACAACGTCCGCCGCCCCGTCCGCTTCGAGGACACGGTGCGCGCCCTCGCCGACGCCGGAGAGCGTGTCTTCGTCGAGGTGGGGCCGCACCCCGTGGTCACCACGGCCGTCGGCGACATCCTCGACGACCTCGGCATCACCGACGGCGCCGTCCTCGGCACCCTGCGCCGCTCCGAGGACGGGACCGGACGCTTCCTCACGTCCGTGGCCGGGCTCGCCGTCCGCGGCGGATCCGTGGACTGGAACGCGGTCCACGACGAACCCGCGCACCGCGTCGACCTGCCCGTCTACGCCTTCCAGCGCCGCCGCTACTGGCCCGGGTTCACCGCCGCCGCGACCACCCGGGCCGCCGAGACGGCGGACGCCCCGTTCTGGCGGGCCGTCGAGTCCGACGACCTGACCACACTCGCCGAGGCGCTCGGCCTCGACGAACACGCGGTCGCCACCCTGGCCCCCGCCCTCGCCGACTACCGGCGGCGCGGCAACGACCGTGCCACCGCCGACCGCTGGCGCTACCGCATCACCTGGCACCCGCTGCGGGACACCGCGTCCCCGGCCCCCACCGGCCGCTGGACCCTCGTCGTACCGCGCGGCCACGAGAACGGCCCCGAGGCCACCGCCGTCCGGGCCGCCCTGGCCCGCGCGGGCGCCGACTGCGTTCCCGTGATCGTCGACGGCCACCTCGACCGCGCCGACCTGGCGGCCGCGCTGAGCGCCGCGCCGGCCGGAGCGACCGACGGGGCCCGCGGCGTGCTGTCGCTGCTCGCCCTCGACGACCGCCCGCACCCCCGGCACCCCCTGCTGCACAACGGGTTCGCCGCCACCGTCGCCCTCATGCGGACGCTGGACGACCTGGGGACCCGGCTGCCCGTGTGGTTCCTCACCCGCGGCGCCGTCACCACCCGCTCCGACAGCGCACCGCCGACCCCGGCCCAGGCCCTCGTCTGGGGCTTCGGCCGGGTCGTCGCCCTGGAACAGGCCGACCGCTGGGGCGGCCTGATCGACCTGCCCGACCAGCTCGACGCCCGCGCCGCCGACCGCGTCGTCGCCGTCCTCGCCCGCACCGACCACGAGGACCAGGTCGCCGTGCGCGCCACCGGCGTCCTCGGCCGCCGACTGGAGCGCGCCGCCCTCGGCGGACTGCCCGGCCGCCGCCAGTGGCGCCCGGAGGGCACCGTCCTCGTCACCGGCGGCACCGGCGCCCTCGGCCGCCACGTCGCGCGCTGGCTCGCCCGCGCGGGAGCCCCGCACCTCCTCCTCGTCAGCCGCTCCGGCCCGGACGCGGAAGGCGCCGCCGAGCTGCTCGCCGAATTGAGCGCCGCCGGAACCCACGCCGAACTCGTCGCCCGCGACATCGCCGACCCCGCCGACCTCGCCGGACTCCTGGCCACCATTCCCGAGGACCGCCCCCTCACCGCCGTCTTCCACACCGCCGCGGTCCTCGACGACGGTGTCATCGGCTCACTCACCCCCGAACGCCTCGCCGCGACGCTGCGGGTCAAGGTCGGCGGCGCGCTCAACCTCGACGCCGCCACCCGTGGCCTCGACCTCTCCGCGTTCGTGCTGTTCTCCGCCTCCTCCGGCGTCTTCGGCAGCCCGGGACACGGCAACTACGCCCCCGGGAACGCCTACCTCGACGCCCTCGCCGAGGACCGCCGCTCCCGGGGCCTACCCGCCACGGCGGTCGCGTGGAGCGGCTGGGCCGGTGGCGGCATGGCCGCCGGTACGGTCGGCGAGCGCCTCCAGCGCCACGGCGTGCGCCTCATGGACCCCGCCGTCGCCGTCACCGCCCTCCAGGACGCCCTCGACCAGGACGACACCACGCTCGTCGTCACCGATATCGACTGGGAGTCGTTCGGGGCCGAACTCGACAAGGGCCGCCCGCGCCGTCTGTACGCCGAACTCCCCGAGCTGGAGGGGCTGCGCGCCCGGCGCCCCGCCGCCCCGGCCGCCGCCGACGGCGACGAGAACGACCTGATGGCCACGGTCGCCGCCCTCGGGGAGGCCGACCGCCGCCGCGCGCTGCTCGATCTGGTCCGCGGACACATCGCGTACGTGCTCAACCATCCCAGCCCCGACGACGTCGAACCCGCCCGCGCCTTCAGGGAACTCGGCTTCGACTCCCTCACCGCCGTCGAGCTGCGCAACACCCTCGGCGAGGCGACCGGCATGCCGCTGTCCGCCACCCTCGTCTACGACTACCCCACCCCCGCGGCCCTGGCCGACCACCTCGCGGAGCAGCTCGCCCCGGCCGGACCCGCCTCCTCCGGCGGCTCCGTCGCCGTCACCCGCCGGGACACGGCCGAGGACCCGGTCGTGATCGTCGGCATGGCCTGCCGGTTCCCCGGTGGGGCGGACACCCCGGAGGGGTTCTGGCGGCTCCTCGCCGACGGTACCGACACCATGGGCCCCTTCCCGGAGGACCGGGACTGGGACCTGGCCGGACTGTACGACCCCGAACCCGGCGCGCCGGGCCGTACCTCCACGCTCACCGGTGGTTTCCTCGACGGCTTCGCCGACTTCGACCCGGGCGTCTTCAACATCTCGCCCCGCGAGGCGCTCGCCATGGATCCGCAGCAGCGGCTGCTGCTGGAGGTGGCGTGGGAGACGTTCGAGCGCGCGGGGATCGATCCGGGGTCGTTGCGCGGCAGCAGGACCGGTGTGTTCGCCGGCACCAACTTCCAGGACTACACCTCCCGCCCGCTCGCGCCGGGCACCGATGTCGGCGCCCACCTGGTCACGGGCAACTCCGCCAGCGTCCTGTCGGGCCGCGTGTCCTACACGTTCGGTCTTGAGGGCCCGGCCGTCACCGTCGACACCGCCTGCTCCTCCTCCCTGGTGGCCCTGCACCTCGCGGCGCAGGCCCTGCGCGCGGGGGAGTGCGACCTCGCGCTGGCCGGGGGCGTCACGGTGATGTCGACGCCCGGCCTGTTCGTGGACTTCAGCCGTCAGCGGGGGCTGGCGGCGGACGGCCGGTGCAAGGCGTTCGCCGAGGCCGCGGACGGCACGGGGTTCTCCGAGGGCGGCGGTCTGCTGCTGGTGGAGCGGCTCTCGGACGCGCGGCGTCTGGGACATCCGGTGCTGGCCGTGGTCGCGGGCTCGGCGGTGAACCAGGACGGCGCCTCGAACGGTCTGACGGCGCCGAACGGCCCCTCCCAGCAGCGCGTGATCCGCGCCGCGCTGGCGGCGGCGGGTCTGTCGGGTGCCGATGTGGACGCGGTGGAGGCGCACGGTACGGGCACCAGGCTCGGTGACCCGATCGAGGCGCAGGCGCTGCTGGCGACCTACGGGCAGGAGCGTGCGGCGGACCGCCCGTTGTGGCTCGGATCGGTGAAGTCGAACGTGGGCCACACGCAGGCGGGTGCCGGTGTGGCCGGTGTGATGAAGATGGTGCTCGCGATGGGGCGCGGTGTGCTGCCCGCGACGTTGCATGTGGACGAGCCGTCGTCGCATGTGGACTGGTCGGTCGGCGGGGTGCAGCTGCTGAGGGAGGCGCGGGAGTGGCCTTCCGCGGGGGAGCGTCCGCGGCGTGCGGGCGTGTCGTCCTTCGGCATCAGCGGCACCAACGCGCATGTCATCCTGGAGGACGTCACCGGTCTGTCCCGTGCCGATGGGCCCGGCGCCGAGGCGCCCGGCGCCGGTGAGCCGGGGGCCGGAGCGGTGCCCGTCGCGGCGGACGCGGATGCGGGCGGCGCGTACGTTCCATGGGTCGTCACGGGCCGGGGCCAGGACGCCCTGCGCGCCCAGGCCGCCCGACTCCTCGACCACGTGACCCGGCACCCCGAGATCCCCCTCGCCGCGACCGCGTCGGCGTTGGCGACCACCCGGACACCCTTCACCCACCGTGCCGTTCTCGTCGGGGCCGACCGCGCGGGGCTCACCGCTCAGCTGACGGCGCTCGCCCAGGACCTCCCCGCACGGTCCGGCACGGTCACCGGCACCGCCCGGAGCAGCGGCCGTACCGCCTTCCTGTTCACCGGGCAGGGCGCCCAGCGTCCGGGCATGGGCCGCGAACTGTCCGCCGCGTACCCGGTGTTCGCGCGGGCCTTCGACGCCGTGTGCGAACGTGTCCCCGCACTGCGCGCGGCACTGGACAGCGACGACGCCGACCTCCTGAACCGGACCGAGCACGCGCAGCCCGCGCTGTTCGCCTTCGAAGTGGCCCTCTTCCGGCTGCTGGAGTCGTGGGGGGTGCGCCCGGACTTCGTCGCGGGCCACTCCATCGGCGAGATCGCCGCCGCCCACGTCGCCGGTGTGTTCTCCCTCGACGACGCCTGCGCGCTGGTCGCCGCCCGGGGCCGCCTCATGCAGGCCCTCCCGCCCGGCGGCGCGATGGCATCGATCCGGGCCGCCGAGGACGAGGTGCTGCCGCTGCTCGCCGGAGCCGGGCACGAGGTCGGCATCGCCGCCCTCAACGGCCCTGCCGCGACGGTGATCTCCGGAACGGAGAAGGCCGTCGCCCGGATCCGCGAACACTTCTCGGCGGCCGGCCGGCGCACCACCGGGCTCCGGGTCAGCCACGCCTTCCACTCGCCGCTGATGGATCCCGTGCTCGACGACTTCAGGGCCGTCGCCGCCGCCGTCTCCTACCACGAGCCCGCACTGCCCGTCGTCTCCGGCCTGACCGGCAGGACCGCGAGCACGGGACAGCTCACCGACGCCGAGTACTGGGTGCGCCATGTGCGCGAACCCGTCCGCTTCCACGACTGCGTGACCCAGCTGTACGCCTCCGGCGCCCGCCGCTTCCTGGAGGTCGGACCGGACGGCCCGCTCACCGTGCTCGCCGAGTCGGCCCTGTCCGCCGCCGAGCCCCCCGTCACGGACGAGCCGGTCCTGGTGGCCGCCGTCCTGCGGGACAAGACCGAGACGGACTGCCTGCTCAGGGCGGTGGGCACACTGTTCGCGCACGGCGTCTCCCCCGACTGGGCGGCGCTCCTGCCCGGCGCCCGCACCACCACGGGGCTGCCCACCTACGCCTTCCAGCGGCAGCGGTTCTGGCTGCCGACCGCGGCACCGGCCGGTGACCCGGTGGCCGCCGGACTGCGCGCGGCCGAGCACCCGTTCCTCGCCGCCGAGGTCGCCCGCGCGGGCTCGGACGACCTGCTGTTCACCGGACGGCTGTCCCTGCGCGAGCACCCCTGGCTCGCCGACCACACCGTCCTCGGCCAGGTCATTCTCCCCGCCACCGGCTACCTCGACCTCGCCGTACACGTCGGGGACCGTACCGGCTGCGGCCACCTGAGCGAGCTGACCCTGCTCACCCCGCTCGTCGTGCCCGCCGACGGCGCGGCCCACCTCCAGGTCACCGTCGACGCGCCCGACGACCACGGGCGCCGCGCCTTCGCCGTGTGGTCACGGGCCGAAGCGGGCGACGAGGACTGGCAGCGGCACGCCCAGGGCACCCTCGCCCCGCAGCCGACGTCCGCACCGGCCGACGACCTGACCGCGTGGCCTCCGCCGGGAGCGGTCGTCGTCTCCGAGACGGCGCCCTACGAGGACTTCGCCGCCGCCGGCTTCGCGTACGGGCCCAGCTTCCAGGGCCTGGGCACCGTATGGGAGCGCGGCGACGAGCGGTACGCCGACGTCGCGCTGCCGGAGCCGTACCGGGAGGCCGCCGCCCGGCACGTACTGCATCCGGCGCTGCTCGACGCGGCCGTACAGGCGCTCCTGCTGGGGCGGCCCGGCCGACGCGACGACGACACGGCGGCCACGCCCATGCTGCCGTTCGCCTGGACCGGACTGACCGTCCACGCCACCGGGGCGACGGCGCTCCGGGTACGCCTGAGCCCGGCCGACCACGAACACGGCTACCGGGTCCTGGTCACCGACACGGCGGGCCGGGCCGTCGCCACCGCCGACGCGATCACCCTGCGCGCGGCGTCCGCCGTCGCGGCCGACGCACCGGGCCGGACCGAACTGCTCTCCCTGGACTGGCGGGAGAGCCTCCCGGCCCCCGAGCCGCGCGCCGTGCGCACGGCGCGCTGGATCGTCCTCGGCGAGGGCGACGACCGGGTGGCCGACGTCCTCGACGCGGCCGGGGCACACCTGGAGACCTACGCCGACCTCGAAGCCCTGGGCAAGGCGGTCGACACCGGCATGAACATGCCCGAAGCGGTCATCGTCGCTCCCGACGCGCGACTCCCCGACGGCCACGGCATGCCCGAGGCCGTCCGCGGCCATCTGACCCGCACCCACGAGCTGATGTGCGACTGGCTCGCCGACGAACGCTACGCCGACTCCCGGCTCGTGTTCGTGACCCGCTCCGCGGTGACCGCGGGGCAGGACACCGGATCCCCCGGCGCGGTCGCGCCGGACGTGACCGGCGCCGCCCTGTGGGGTCTGGTCCGCGCCGGACAGGCCGAACACCCCGGCCGCTTCCAGCTGGTGGACCTGTCCGGCGCCACCGAGGACGGCGACCCGGCCGCGCTGTTCGCCGCGTTCGCCTCCGGTCTCCCGCACAGCGCGGTACGCGCCGGACGGGTTCTGCACCCCGACGCCGCACCCGCCACCACGGGCGCCACGCCGGACCTCGCCGCGGGCACGGTGCTCGTCACCGGCGCCACCGGCACCCTCGGCCGGGCCGTCGCACGCCATCTCGTCACCCGGCACGGCGTACGCTCCCTGCTGCTCACCGGACGGCGCGGACCCGCCGCCGACGGCGCGGACGCGCTCGTCGCCGAACTGACCGCTCTGGGCGCCCGAGTCCGGCTGGAGGCGTGTGACGTCGCCGAACGCGCCGAGGTCGAGCGGCTGTTGGGCCGACTGCCCGCCGACGCGCCGCTGACCGGCGTGATCCACGCGGCAGGCGTCACCGACGACGCCGTCCTCACCGCGCTCGACGGCACCCGCTTCGACTCGGTACTGCGCCCGAAGGCGGACGGCGCCTGGAACCTGCACCAGGCCACGGCGGCCGCCCACCACCCGGCCGTGTTCCTGCTGTTCTCCTCGGTCGCGGGTACCTTCGGCGCTCTCGGCCAGGCCAACTACGCGGCGGCGAACGCCTTCCTCGACGGCCTGGCCGCCCTCAGGCACTCGCTCGGCCTGCCCGCGGCCTCCGTCGCCTGGGGGCTGTGGAACGACGACAGCGGCATGACCGCCGGTCTGTCCCGGGCGGACCGCGGGCGCATGGCCCGCGGCGGCATGCGGCCGCTGGCCACCGAGGACGCCCTCGCCCTCCTCGACGACGCCCTCGCCACCACCGATCCCGCCGTGATCGCCCTCGCCACCGGCTCGGGCCGCGCCGGAGTCCGGTCGATGCTGCGACCGGCACCCGCGACGGCACGGCGCAGGGCCGCGGCCGCCGCGGCCGAAGTGTCCGTCCCGTCCCTGCTGGCCGGACGCACCCCCGAGGAAGGCCGCGCCCTGCTGCTCGGCCTGGTACGCGACCTCGGTGCCACCGTGCTCGGACACGCGAGCGCGGACGAGGTGGAGCCCGACCGGCTCTTCACCGAGCAGGGCTTCGACTCCCTCACCGTGGTCGAGCTGCGCAACCACCTCGCCACCGCCACCGGGCTGAAGCTGACCCCGACCCTGCTCTTCGACCACGCCACCCCCGAAGCCCTCGCCGCCCATCTGCACGGCAGGATCGCTGAGGGAGCGGCCCAGGACACCGGCGGGCGGCAGCCTGCCGCGGCCACACCCGAGATCCGCGTCGCGGACACCATCGGGGGCCTGTTCAAGCAGGCGTGCCTCGACGGCCGCGTCGACGAGGGCTTCAGCCTGCTCCAGGCGGTGGCGGGACTGCGCCCCACCTTCACCTCGCCGGACGAACTGCCCGGCCTGCCCGGGGCCATCCGGCTCGCGGCCGGCGACACCGCCGCACCGCTGGTGTGTTTCAGCTCGTACGTCGCTCTCGCCGGAGTCCACCAGTACGCCCGGTTCGCCTCCGCCTTCCGGGGCCGACGCGACGTATGGGCTCTGCCGACCCAGGGGTTCGGCACCGGAGAGCCGCTGCCGGCCACCCACGACGCCATCGCCGAACTGCACGCCGAAGCCGTACACCGCACCGTGGGGGACACCCCGCCCGTGCTGCTCGGCTCGTCCTCCGGCGGCATCCTCGCCCTGTCCGCCGCCCGGCGGATGCAGGAGCGCGGCCTCACACCGGCCGCCGTCGTCCTGCTCGACACCTATATGCCGCGCGTCGACTCCCCGTTCCTGCGCTTCTCGCAGCAGATGCTGACCGGCATGTTCGAACGGGAGTCCATGTTCGCGCACATGGACTCGGACCGGCTCACCGCGATGAGCTGGTACATCGCGATGGTCGGGGAGTGGGAGCCGGGCCCCCTGGAGTGCCCCGTGCTGCTGGTGCGCAGCAGCGAGCCCCCGATTCCCGCGGCACCCGGTGAGGAGATGCGCCCCGAGGAGTGGCAGACCTCCTGGCACCGGGCCCACACCGTCCTCGACGTCCCCGGCAACCATTTCTCGGTGATGGAGGACCACGCCCGCTCCACCGCCGGGGTCACCGACGACTGGCTCATCGCCCGGGGCGTCTGACCGGAGCCCACCGCACGCCAGGGGGCCGCCGCCCCGGACGACGGCGGCCCCCGGCAACGCTAGAAGTTCTCTTAGAGCCCCTCGCCCATGGCCCGAAAGGGGCGAATGGCTTCCCATAATCTGCCCAGGGGGCAGGCCCGGCCACGGCAGCGCCGGGCCCTGCCACCGCGAGGACACCGGGCGGCCCGGCCGCCCTCATCCGGCCGGCCGGCGAAGGGGGACATATGCCGTGAGCGAGGACAGGCAGTGCGACTTCCTCACCCGTGACCCGTGTCTCCAGCGACCCCCTGAGCACCCTGGCCAGGCCGCCCAGGACCGGCGCCGTGGACGTCGCCCCACTTGTTCGACCGGCCCGGAGGGCGTGTTGCGGAAAGTAGCGCCGTCCGCCCGAAGGGCGGGGCTCGCGGCGTCGGGTGTGTGCGGTCGCGCGGCGCGGACTTTCGAAACACGCGCCTCCGGGTGCCCGCGCCCCTGAAACACCGACCCGCCGCCCCACGGCCACGACTTCCCGTCCGCCCGCGAACGGGCCATGAATCAGTGGAGTACACCCATGCCCACCTCCGAAGAGCGGGTGGTCGCCGCCCTGCGCGCCTCCCTGACCGAGAACAAGCGTCTGCGCCGGCACAACGACGAACTCACCCGGGCGGCGACCGAGCCGATCGCCGTCATCGGCATGGCCTGCCGCTTTCCCGGTGACGTCACCGGCCCCGAAGAGCTGTGGGACCTGGTCGAGGCCGGTACCGACGCCATCGGGCCGTTCCCCTCGGACCGCGGGTGGGAGACGGCCGGTGACGCATCCCCGGCCGCCGCAGGGCAGCGCGGATTCGCGGGCGGGCAGGGCGGATTCGTCAGCACGGCGACCGACTTCGACGCCGGATTCTTCGGGGTGTCACCCCGCGAGGCCCTGGCGATGGACCCGCAGCAGCGCCTCGTACTGGAAACGTCCTGGGAGGCGCTGGAGCGCGCCGGTATCGAGCCCACCTCCCTGCGAGGCAGCCGCACCGGGGTGTTCGTCGGATGCAGCAACCAGAACTACGGCGCCGTCTCGGCCGACGAGCTGCCGGAAGGCATCGAGGGCCACCTGCTGACCGGCAACGCCGCCAGCGTCGTCTCGGGGCGGGTGTCGTACGTGCTGGGGCTGGAGGGCCCGGCGGTGACGGTCGACACGGCGTGCTCGTCCTCCCTGGTGGCCCTGCACCTCGCGGCGCAGGCGCTGCGGGCGGGCGAGTGCGACTTCGCCCTCGCGGGCGGCGTCACCGTGATGTCCACCCCCGATGTCTTCGCCGAGTTCGACCGTCAGGGTGGTCTGGCGGGTGACGGGCGGTGCAAGGCGTTCAGCGAGAGCGCGGACGGTGCCGGCTGGGGGGAGGGAGTGGGTGTTCTCCTGGTGGCCCGGCTGTCCGACGCGGTGGCGCGGGGCCATCGGGTGCTGGCGGTCGTGCGGGGCTCGGCGGTCAACCAGGACGGCGCGTCGAACGGTCTGACCGCGCCGAACGGCCCTTCGCAGCAGCGGGTGATCCGTGCCGCGCTGGCGGCGGCGGGTCTCTCGGCGGCGGATGTGGACGCGGTGGAGGCGCACGGTACGGGGACGAAGCTCGGTGACCCGATCGAGGCGCAGGCGTTGCTGGCGACGTACGGGCAGGGGCGTGCGGACGGCAGTCCGTTGTGGTTGGGGTCGGTGAAGTCGAACATCGGCCACACGCAGGCGGCCGCGGGTGTGGCGGGTGTGATCAAGATGGTGGAGGCGCTGCGGCGCGGTGTGCTGCCCGCGACGTTGCACGTCGACGAGCCGTCGTCGCACGTGGACTGGTCGGCGGGGGACGTACGTCCTCTCACCGAGCGGCGGACCTGGCCCGACACGGGGCGCCCCCGCGTAGCGGGTGTCTCCTCGTTCGGAGTGAGCGGCACCAACGCACACGTCATCCTGGAGCAGGCCCCGGTCACGGAGCCCCCGGCACCCCCGCACGCCGCCCCGGCGCCCGCGGCGCCGGTCGCCTGGCCGCTCTCCGGCCGGACCGAGGAGGCTCTGCGCTCCCAGGCCCGCGCTCTGGCGACCTTCGCCGACCGCGACTCCGACGTCGTCCCGGGCCGCGCGGGCCTGTCCCTCGCGACAACGCGCACGCACTTCGAGCACCGGGCCGTGGTCCTCACCGAGAACGGCCGCGACCTCACCGAGACCCTCAACGCCTTCGCGCACGGCATCACTTCACCGGACGTGATCGTCGGCCGCGACCGCGGAGACTCACGGCTGGCCTTCCTGTTCTCGGGGCAGGGTG
>NZ_QQNA01000071.1:38500-38868 GCF_003346515.1 Streptomyces corynorhini | reverse complement strand
GCCACGTCCCTGATGCCCGCCCGGCTTTGCCGGTTTCCCCGACGCGTCGTGTCCGTCCGGCTCACCTGGTGTTTCCCTGCTGCTGTCATGGCGAGCCGATAGTAGGGCTCGGGCGGGCGGTAGGGCCGGTCGCATATGCACCCGGCAGCAGTCACGTTTCTGCAAGGTCGAATGACCTGAACTGGCTTGAAAAATAAGGGTGTTGATGCTTCCACCCATGATCTCATATGCAAGGAGCGGTCTGGACCTGTCGAACGGTCCATGTTTCGAAGAGGTCTCAACTCACCTCTACGGGCGATGCGCGCCACGGCGCAAGCCATGGGCGCACGTGCGAGCGGCGAACGCGCCCCTCCCCGGGACCCCTCCCC